>CAYOHF010000016.1:0-15859 GCA_964403695.1 uncultured Woeseiaceae bacterium
CCTCGACTCGCGCATGCGCGCCCTGGCCCTCGCAATTGAGGATAACGCCATCACCGAATTTGCCGTGTCGCACGCGCTGTCCAAGTTGTACGCCCATTTCGGCTCCTGGCGCGACACCGCCAGCGGACCGTCCGCCGGATCTCGATCGTGGGCTTAATGGGCGGCTAACCTGGACGCGCGGCCGAACTTCCTCGACCAGTTCGGCTGGAATCTCGCTAATGAAGCGTGACGGTTGCGCAAAATTGTCCATACCATGCAATCGCCGCTGCTCAGCGTAGCTGACATACAAAGTCTGCATTGCGCGGGTTATGCCTACGTAACAGAGCCGTCGTTCCTCCTCGAGGCCCTGCGGATCCGCGATCGAGCGCTGATGTGGAAACAAACCGTCTTCCATGCCACACAAAAACACCAGCGGAAACTCCAGCCCTTTCGCCGAATGCATCGTCATCAGCTGTACGCAGTCCTCCCACGCTTCGGCCTGGCCTTCCCCGGCTTCGAGCGCTGCATGCGACAAGAATGCGTCCAGTGGTGACATTTCTTCCGCTGGATCAGGTGAAAACCCGCGCGCAGCACTGACCAGCTCTTCGAGATTCTCAATGCGTGTTTCGCCGCGCTCACCTTTCTCTTTCTTAAAAAACTCGATAAGTCCGCTGGCATGAATGACATGATCTACCTGCTCTTGCAGATCGAGGCCGTCGGTATCTTTCGCCAGTGTTGCTATCAGGTTGAGAAAGACGACCACGGCGGTCGCCGCCCTGCCTGCAAGCTCACCACTGGCGACAGCGCCGGCAGCCCGCCACATCGAACAACTGTTGGCCCTCGCATAGCTGCGCATGACCTCAAGTGTTCTTGCACCGATACCGCGAGTTGGGCGGTTGACGATGCGCTCAAATGAGCTGTCATCGTCGCGGTTGGAAATCAGGCGCAAATAGGCAAGCGCGTCTTTGATTTCTGAACGCTCGAAAAATCGCAGGCCGCCGTAGACGCGATAGGGGAGTCTTGCATTGATCAGGCTCTCTTCGAGAACCCGCGATTGCGCATTGGATCGGTACAACACCGCTGCATCAGCCCGCGCATTGCCCTGGTCGCTCCAGTCGCGCAACCTGCCGACAATAAAATCGGCCTCGTCGCGCTCGTTGTAGGCGGAATAAATGCGAATAGGCTCGCCTTGTGCACCCTCTGTCCAGAGTTTTTTGCCCATGCGCGAGGTGTTGTTGTTGATCACCGCGTTCGCCGCATCAAGAATGGTCACCGTGGAGCGGTAGTTTTGCTCCAGCTTTACGACCTCGGTACCTGGAAAATCTTTTTGAAACTGGTTGATATGTTCGACCCGCGCTCCACGCCAGCGATAAATGGACTGGTCGTCATCGCCTACAACAAAAGGAATGCCTTCTTTGCCGGCGAGGAGTCGCAACCAGGCATACTGAATGGCATTGGTGTCCTGAAACTCGTCAACTAAAAGGTGGCGAAAGCGCCGCTGGTAGTGCTGCAATAATTCCGCGTTATCGCGCCAGACCTCATGCGCGCGCAACAACAGCTCAGCGAAGTCGACCAGGCCACCGCGGTCACATATCTCCTGGTAGCCCTGGTACAGCGAAATGAACTGCTGGCGGTTGGCATCACCTTCATCGTCGAGATGTTGCGGTCGCAGGCCTTCGTCTTTTTGCGCATTGATGAAGTATTGCACCTGGCGTGGCGTCCACTTGTCATCATCGATTTCGAGGCCCTTAAGTAGCCGCTTGATGATGCGCAACTGGTCGTCGGCGTCGATGATCTGAAAACTTTGCGGGAGCCCGGCTTCGCGCCAGTGCCTGCGCAAAATTCGATGTGCCAGGCCGTGAAACGTACCGACCCAGAGATGAGCGACCGGTATATCGAGCAAAGCCTCAATCCGCTGGCGCATTTGTGCAGCCGCTTTATTGGTAAACGTGACGGCAAGCAAACTCTGTGGCGAAATACCCTCTACATCAATCAGCCAGGCGGCTCTGTGAACCAGAACGCGGGTCTTGCCGCTGCCGGCGCCGGCTATAACCAACAAAGGCTTGGCAGGCGCGGTAACGGCCTGGCGCTGCGCGTCGTTGAGCGCGTCTAGGATTGGGGTGACATCCATCGGGTGAGTAGTTTTTTTGGCTGATCAGGGAGCGCAGTCTAACAAAGAATTGTCATGCAAAACTGCCGGGAAGCTGGCATCTGTACGTCTTTTTGAGCGCGTTTTGTGGTTTGGCGATCGCGGCAAGATGCCGCTCCTACGGATTATCTATTGGCACCGCAGGAGCGGCATCTTGCCGCGATCAAGGGCCGGTTTTTGCGCCGCCAACTCAGGCTACGGCGACCAGCGAACGCCGAGCAAAAACATAGCGCGATCGTAGGCAATGCGCGTGTCGCTGGAGGTGACATCGCGTATCAGGTAGTCACCGACCAGGTCAAAATGCTCGGTCATATCATAGGTAATGGCTATACCGGCCTCGGTTGTTTCCAGTGTTCTGCGACCAGCCGCGGGTTGGTGAAAGGCGAAGGCGTTTTCATAATCGTATTCACGGAAATTGGCGCGCAATTCAAGATCGAAACGATTGCCGAGACGCATATGAAATTCGACGATGAATTCATCGCGAGAGTAGTCGTAGTAACCGACGTAACGGTCTTGTCGATCGGTTAATCGGTAGGTTGCTCCCAACCACATGGACCGGGTAATGCGTTGCCGGGCAGAAATACCGAATTCAACGAAATCATAACGAACGGCCGGGGTTCCCGCCGGCTGGCTGCCATTGAGTTCGTATGAGGGCCGGTTGCTAAAGCGCCGCGTGTAGTATTCGGCAGTTAGCCGAACCATCGAGGTCGAGGTGAATTCATATTGGGTGTTAACACCCAAGGCCCAGAATTCGTGATCATATTCAGGAACCGTCTCTACCTCTTTATAGTCCCACAGTTGTCCTTTGGCATGAGCGCCCAATGTCAGGGGTCCGAACTTTTCGCGAATCCAGAATTCGGGGCCGAAGCGCAGGTAGGACATGCGATCAGATATATCCTGTCCGCCGGAAATGCGCTCGGTCCCTGTGTCAGGATCGTAATAGGTCTCGTCATGCTCTGCGATTTTGAACGCACTGTACACGCGTCGCTCGCGACTTTCGTTGCGGCGTCGATACTCAGTGCCAAAGGCAAGCTCTTGCACATACTCATCAGCCTGGTTCAGAGCCTTATCCGGGTAAAAGCGACTGTCGAACCGGTACGAACCAAAAAAACTTTCGTGCTCGAAGCTGTTGACTCTGTAAACGGCAGCCAGGTTTATCGGCACGAACATTCCCGACTGCACCACAGGATCGATTGTTGGCTGCGTGGGATCACTCAAATCGACATAGCTTTCACCAGGTGTCCGGTAAACATTGTCATCGAATCCTGTACCGAGGCGAAGTCTAAAATCGAAATTCGTGTGCTCTATTTCTCTCTTTAACGCTACGGTTTGCGCTACGGCAACTTCCTCAAGCACGCTTTGCTTTTGTATTTCACGGATTGCCCTCGACGCGAGCCTGCTAATATCTCTTCGTTGCTGCTGATCCCTGGCACTGCGAAACCTGCGCAATGCTTCATCGATATCACCCATCCGGTATGCAGTCAGACCGAGGTTATAATCAGAAACCACCTGCAATGGCAGGTAGCGATTGGATTGCAAAAGTTCTTCGCGGGCACGAGCGTATTGTTTCGCTCGGTAGTGGGCGACGCCTAAGTTGTAATGCAACAGGGGTGTATCCATGCCAGCATCGGCTGCCTGTTTGTAACGCAACAACGCTGCCCAGTACAACTCATCGCGAAAGAGACGGTTGCCATCGTGGAACAGTTCGGTTGCAGTTACCGCCAGCGCGATCTGCGGTAACGCGAGGCACAGCAATACAAGGACGGACAGAAGCAGTCTTCCTGTCCTTGCTACGCTACGCAATTTGTCATCAATATTCAGAATCTTAAGAGCTCCTGCCCGGGCGCCGGTCCGCCTGTTGTATGGCATTTTGCCTGATTATGGATAATTCGCACGAATTCGCTACCAACACTGTGACGCAGCGCAAAAAAATCCCCCCTGGTGCCGTACAACAGGGGGGATTCGGTAGCTTATCGCGGGATCCGGGCTGGTTCGGAAAGCAGGCTGGTCCGCCAATAATGTGCAGCGTAAGCGCTACAGATTCCTGCTAGACGTCGTCGTCATCGTCATCGTCATCCATATCGTCGTCGTCCATGTCATCGTCATCTTCCATCTCATCGTCTTCGATCTCGTCGTCGTCAATAGCCTCACCGTCATCGAAGTCGCCTTCATCGTGAGCAAGTTCGTCTTCATCATCGTCTTCACCGAGGAAGTCGCCGTCGTCATCGAAGCCATCATCTTCTGCCTCGCCACGCCCATCATCGGATTCACCACCTGACTCGGAGCGTATTTCTCCCTCATTCTCATCGCCATTGTCGCGATCACGGTCACCGTCGTCGTCAAACTCACCATCGTTCTCGCCGTCGGGACCCTCAGCAACAAAACCTTCAGGTCCACTCATGATCAGGACGTTGCCGTCGACACCGGCTACACTGTCCAGCACATCCATGGTGACATCCAGTTCATCCATATCGTCGGCCAAAGCTACCGCCGGGAAAAAGCCGCAGCAGGTCAAGGCAAGGCTGGCCAAAAATAGTCTCAAGTTCTTCATCTCCGTGCTCCTTTAGTTGCTCCGATACAAACGAAGCGTCTTCCCTGTTTTCTAAATTACTGTTACCTGGACGCGGAATGACCGATCGTCACCCTCATGTCGTAAAGTCGCTAAAAGTTCTCCACCCAGTGGCGAAGTTGCTATTAATGTCAGCGGCAATATGTTCTTGCCTTCTTTCAGGCTGGTTTTCCAGGTAATTTCCCGCTGCCCCTGAAAGCCCATGACCTCAATGCCCTGTGGTAAAGCGACGGTCATCGTTGCGTCGTTGAGCGGTGTCGCGGACGAAAAAACCAGATTCACTGTGCGTGGCTCTTCAATGACCATGGCGATCGATGCAATGGATGGATCGCTCACCTGGGGTGCTTCAAAAAGTGTGCCGCCAATCATCCACAGCGCCAGTGCTGCAGCCATGGCGCCGCCAAAACCCGTTAGCATCCATCGGTTACGCTGACGTCGTGTACCGCTTTGCGCTGCTTTGGCAAGCGCGCGGTCAAAAAAGGTGACATCCGGATGTGGCATGCTGGAATCTCCGAATTCCTTCAAGCTGGCACGCAGAACCCGCTCGCCGTCCAGGACTTCCTGGCAAACTGTGCAGTGTGCAATATGCTCATTAAGCAATTGCGTATCGGCAACATCCAGTTGCGCGTCTACATAGTCGTCGAGTTGATTTTTTATAAGGTCACAAGTCATGGTTTTCTTCCTGTTACCTGATACACGCTTAAGGGCTGGAAATGGTTCCGTCCGCCGCAAGAATCTCGCGCAGCCGCGCCCGGGCGCGGTGTAGCCGGGACTTGACAGTACCTAGCGGATCGCCCGTAATCTCTTGAATTTCAGAGAGTTTATAGCCTTCACTGTCATGCAACAGCACGACCAGACGATGATCGTCACTCAAGCTATCCAGAGCTCGTTGTAGCTGCATTATGTTATCTAAGCGCTCTACATCGCGCACCGGATCGAGATTTCCAGGCAGCGATTCGAGGGTTTTGCCCGGCAGCTGGTCTTCACTAACGCTAACCAGGCGCTGACGCGCGTACTTACGCCGTCCATCGATGAAGTGGTTGTACATGACGCGGCAAAGCCACGCGCCAGGATCCTCCAGTTCGACGAGGTCGTCCATGCGAGCGAAAACCTTGGTCAGCACGTCCTGGAACAGGTCTTCCGCCTCGGGCTTAGCGCCCGCCAGCCGGAATGCGAACCGGTACAGACGATCGAGGTGCGGACGCAACAAAGCGTCGAAGCTCGCGCGCTGATGTTGATCGACGGATGTCATGTCGGCCGAGTGTAGTCGTGGAGTCTCATTTCACAAGGATCATCGCGCGAAACTGAGAACTGCAAAGCCAAAAGAAACGCTGCGACCAAAACCAGCTAAAAAAATGCGCTGCCGATAACTGTCGCAAATTCCGCCTACTAAAAACATGAAAATCGTAGAATCGGCGCGTAGGAGCCCGCCGCGCGGGCGACAAACATTGCAACGCAATGTTTGCAAAACACCAACCCACCACGCCCGCATGAAAATGGCACCTGTCAGGCGACAGATGGTGACTAAAACTCAGCGAATTTCGCCCGCTTGGCGGGCTCCTGCAGCTTCTATTGAGAAAGCGTCAGGCCGCCGCTGCTAAACGCCCAATCGAATAATATAATAATGATCAATCAGCAACGCGAGAAACAGAATCATCAGGTAGTTTATGGAAAACCGAAAAACCTGCATCGGTAATTCGAGGCCATCGTCTTTCTTGAGACGTATGGCATAAACAAGAAACCTGCCGCCGAGTAGCAGTGCAGCGACCAGGTATATAAGCCCGCTCAGACCAGACAGATAAGGCAATATCGTGATGAGCACCAGCAATATGGTGTACAGCAAAATATATTGCCGCGTAAATTCGTTGCCATGAGTGACCGGCAACATGGGTACGCCAACCCTTTCATAATCCTCTTTCCTGGCGATTGCGAGCGCCCAGAAATGCGGTGGTGTCCAGATGAATACGATCAGGAATAACAGCAGTGCATCACTGTGAATTTCACCCGTAACCGCTGTCCAGCCCAGTACCGGCGGTGCGGCACCCGCTGCGCCACCGATGACGATGTTTTGCGGCGTCGCGTGTTTTAGGTAGACCGTATAGACAATCGCATAACCGATCAGCGAGGCGAATGTCAGCACCGCCGTCAACGGGTTCACCAGTAACCACAGCATCAGCATCGACAAAACACAGAGCACAACCGCGAAGGTCAATGCATGTGTTGACGACAATCTCCCCTGTGGCAGTGGACGATTGTGAGTCCGCGACATCTGGATATCGATGCGCGAGTCCAGCACGTGATTAACGACCGCTGCTGATGAAGCAGCAAGACCAATTCCCAGCGTGCCAAATAATAACGGGATGGTTCCCGGCCAGCCAGGGACGGCGAGTAACATGCCGACGACCGCAGTAAACACGATTAGTATGACGACCCTTGGTTTGGTCAACTCATAATAATCGCGCCACCCGGCGGATCTTTGCATGACGCTTACGTTCAATGTCTAGCCTATTCGGGAGAGTTTCAGAAGGTGTTTAATGTCCTCCACCATTTTGCCAGGTGGCAGTTCAGGTGAAAAATACATTACCAGGTTGCCGAGCGGGTCTATTAAATAAATACCACCCGGCCCGAGTTCCGTTGGCTGCTGGCCCACCAGTAAATTCACCAGGTCTTTGTCAGTTATCGTTATAAGACCCGCGTGTTGCTCCTGAAGGAACACTCTATCCGGCGTCGATTCACCGTGCAAGAAAACACGGGTCACCCGGCTCATTTCGTTGGCCAGCATCAGTCGTGACTGGCGCAGGCGGTAGAGCGCCGCAAAACAGCCCTCGTCGCAGGACCTGGTATTCACGTAGAGCATCAGCCATTGCTGCTCTGTCAATGGCACAACGGGAGAGGACGGCAGACGATCTGCAATATTGACGATTGGTTGCAGGATGATGCCGTTGTTGCTCCCCCTGTCAGGCTGCCAGTGATCGCTCTTGTACATCCATGTAGCGAGCAATAGTGGCGCGCCGAACGCGAGGGCGACCAGCGCCAGCTGCATTTTGCCGCCACGCTTTTTGTCGTCGTTGTCCATCAGGTCTGCGTATTTTGTTCGCGATCATCGTCAGCGAGTCGCCGACTTTTGCGAAAATTCCAGACAAATATGGCGAAGATGGCCAATGCCAATACGAACCATTGAAAGGCGTAACCATAGTGCATCATCGGGCCGCTTTGTGGCGGTTGCCATTGTCGTACATAACCATCATCGGCATCCGGGCTCAACAACAAGACGAACGGTAATAGCTCAGCGTCGAGCGCTTTCGCCAATTCGTCAAGCGTTGGGTAAACAGCAACTTTTGGCCAATCATCGGTCCCAGCGCTACGACCTTCGAAGGCTTCACCGGGTCTAATTCCGACCCTCGGCAACCGGCCAACCCTGCCGTGTACCGTGATGAATTCATCGGTGACACTGATATCGGGCAGCGTATTTAGCTGCTCTTTTCCGACCCAGCCGCGATTCACGATCAGCAGAGGTGCATCGGGTGCCAGCCGAAAAGCCGTTATGACGTAGTAACCGACCCGGCCGGCCATTACGATGTTGTCGATCAGAATCTGGCGTTCAATCTGGTATTGTCCAAGCGACTCAATCCGCTGGAATATTTCCACGGGCATATCGTTGAGCAGGCGCGAATACGGCGCATCATCCTCGAAAAGCGCCACGAGTTCGTTCTTCTGCTGTGCACGATCAAGTTGCCAGAATCCCGCCCAGCTGAACAGAACGATGAAAATCAGCCCTGCCAGAGGCGGGACATAGCGTCGCAAGGGTTCACTCTTCAATTTATTGTTGATCACGATATACTCGCGCGCCGGAGACAGCGAAAACCGTCACGATGAAATTAGTATTAATCATTCTGTTGCTTGCCATTGTAGCCAGCCTGGCCTCAGGCCTGTGGTTCCTGGCCAAAGATGACCAGGGCGGCGCCCGCGTTCTCAATGCACTCAAAGTTCGCGTGGTGCTGTCAGCGCTTTTAATCGCTTTTCTTATCCTCGGTTACTACCAGGGCTGGATATCGCCGATTACCGGCTAGTTATCCAGGGACAAATCTACATCCAGTATACAAAGACGTATAAAGCTACCCACACAACGTCAACAAAATGCCAGTACCACGCAACGGCTTCGAAGGCGAAATGGTTTTCAGGTGTAAAGTGACCTTTGAGCACCCTGAACCAGATGATGGTAAGCATGATGGCACCGATGCTGACATGCATACCGTGGAAGCCGGTCAACATAAAAAACGTCGACCCGTAAATCCCTGATCCCAGCGTCAGGTTCATGTGCTGATAGGCTTCTATGTACTCTTCGGCCTGCAGGAACACGAATATGAAGCCAAGGATGAAGGTCGCTGCAAGGAAGAACTTGACCAATGAACGCTGGCCGCTAAGTACTGCGTGATGTGCGATCGTCAAAGTCACGCTGCTTGTGAGAAGCAGCGCCGTGTTGATCAGTGGCAGGCCAAAAGGCGACATCGTTTCATAGTCACCGCCAACATTGCCGGGGCCATTGGTCGGCCAGGTGCTCTCGTAGCCCTGCCACAACATAATATTCGTAAAGAAGTTGTTGCTCTCGCCGCCGAGCCAGGGAATAGCCATATTGCGGGAATAGAAAAGCGCGCCGAAAAATGCTGCGAAGAACATCACTTCAGAAAAAATAAACCAGAACATCCCCATGCGAAAAGACATGCCAACCTGGGCGTTATAACGACCGCCCTCGCTTTCACTGATAACTTCGCCAAACCAGCCAACGAGCATGAACGCGACGATTGCGAAACCGGCAAGCATGACCCATAAGCCGGTACCAGCCCCGTTCAGCCACGCGGATACACCGACCATCAGGACCAGCAGTCCGACCGAACCCACTACTGGCCAGTGGCTACCATCAGGGACGTAATATTTTTCTTCAGCGTGTGACATGACTGGTTCCGTGTTCTACAGCAGGTTGATCTGTCAGCCTGGCAGTATCAAAAAATGTATAGGAAAGCGTGATCGTATCGATGTAATCGGGCAGGTCGGAATCGACAATGAATCGCACCGGCATCTCTTTTTCCTCGCCGGGGGCGAATTCCTGAGACGTGAAACAAAAACATTCCAGCTTGCGGAAATGTTTCGCTGCCAGTTGCGGCGCGACGCTAGGGACAGCCTGCGCAATTTTCGTCTCGTCAGTGAGGTTGCGGGCAATGAAGATTGCTTCATACATTCCACCCGGATGGACCGTCATTTCTTTAACCTGGGAATCAAATGTCCATGGGGCGTACTGGTTTACCGTCGTTACGAACTCCAGATTGATCTCACGATTCTGATCGACTTCCGTCGATACGTCGGTTGCAGCAATACTATTGGTCTTGCCGCCAAGCCCCGTGATCTCGCAAAATGCATCGTATATCGGTACCAGCAAAAAGCCGAAACCGAACATCGCCACCGCCATGATCAGCAAGCGCCCTGCCAGCGATTTGCTATCCGTATCGTGCGATTGTTTTGCATCACGCATGGCTGGCTACGCTCTCAACACGCCCATCAGAATAAAACCCAGGTAAAACCCCAGCGCGACAACCGTCAGAATCAACAACGTTTTTCGAATGCCTTTTTTCTGCTGTAGGTCGACCTGACTCATGAAAACGATGATTCCACGACGGATTTCGGCGGAGTCTCAAAGGTGTGGTAAGGCGCCGGTGATGGCACGGTCCACTCAAGACCTTGTGGTTTGTCCCAAACCGCGTCGGTCGCGATACTGCCCTTCTTGCGCACACACTGTATTACGTTATACGCGAACAGGAGTTGGGCAAGCCCGAAGCCGACAGCACCGATGCTGGCGATGCTGTTGAAATCCGCGAATTGTGTGGAGTAATCAGGAATTCTTCTTGGCATACCGGCAAGACCGAGGAAATGCATCGGGAAGAATGTAACGTTAACAAAAATAGTCGACAGCCAGAAATGCAGCTTACCCATGCGCTCATCATAATAATGGCCGGTCCATTTGGGCATCCAGTAATAAACCGCTGCCATCAAGGCAAAAACAGATCCGGGAACCAGCACATAGTGAAAATGCGCCACGACGAAATAGGAATCGTGATACTGGATATCGGCTGGTACAACGGCGAGCATGAGCCCGGAAAAACCACCGATAGTAAACAGGAACAGAAACGCCAGTGAGAACAGCATCGGCGTCTCGAACGACATTGCGCCGCGCCACATGGTCGCGGTCCAGTTAAATACTTTCACTCCGGTTGGCACGGCAATCAACATCGTTGCAAACATGAAGAACAGCTGACCGGTCAGTGGCATGCCGGTCGTAAACATATGGTGCGCCCAGACGATAAACGACAGGAAGGCGATACTCGATGCGGCGTAAACCATCGAATCGTGGCCGAATAACGGCTTGCGCGAGAACGTTGGAATGATCTCGGACACAACGCCGAAAGCCGGCAGGATCATGATGTACACCTCGGGGTGACCGAAGAACCAGAAAATATGCTGGAACATGACCGGGTCGCCACCGCCCGCAGCAAGGAAGAAGCTGGTGCCAAAAAACTGGTCGGTCAGCAACATGGTGACAGCACCAGCAAGAACGGGCATAACTGCCAGCAATAGATATGCAGTGATCAGCCAGGTCCAGACAAACATAGGCATCTTCAATAGCGACATATCCGGCGCGCGCATATTGACGATCGTAACGATAATGTTAATTGCACCCATGATGGATGAAATACCCAGCAGGTGAACTGAGAAAATCAAAAATGGAAACGCATCACCGGTTTGCAATACCAGTGGCGGATACATTGTCCAGCCACTGGCCGGTGCGCCACCTGGCATAAACAGCGTGGACGCCAACATGCCGAAGGCTACCGGCAATATCCAGAATGACCAGTTGTTCATACGCGGCAGTGCCATGTCTGGCGCACCGATCATCAGTGGCACCATCCAGTTTGCCAGGCCGACAAACGCCGGCATGACAGCACCAAACACCATGATTAGTGCGTGCATGGTGGTCATCTGGTTGAAAAACGCAGGATCAATAAATTGTAATCCTGGCGAAAACAGCTCCGTGCGAATGATGAGAGCCATGCTTCCGCCGAAGAAAAACATCAGCAGGCTGAAGATCAGGTACATCGTGCCGATGTCTTTATGGTTGGTCGCGTATAACCAGCGCCGCCAGCCCGAGACCGGCCCATGATGCTCGTGCTCTGCGTGTGTGTCGGCCACTGTGGCGCTCATTTTATTTCTCCGTCGGCGGCTACGACCTGCGCCACGCGATCTTTCTCACTGGCAAGCCACGCCTCGTAGGCGTCGGGCTCAACAACTTCAACAACTATTGGCATGTAACCATGGTCCATGCCGCACAATTCGGCGCACTGGCCACGATAAACCCCGGCAATTTCTGCTTTGAACCAGGTTTCGTTGATGAATCCCGGGATAGCGTCTTTCTTGATTGAAAGTTCCGGAACCCACCAGGCATGCACGACATCATTCGATGTCAGCAGGAAGCGCACTTTTGCACCCTTCGGAACAACCAGTGGCCGATCGACATCCAGCAGGTAGTTTTCGACGGTTTCCGGATCGATGCCGGAATTCCTGCGTCTGGCTGCCGCGCTCGTTCGTGAAAGGCTGCTGAAAAATTCAACGTCTTCGCCCTGGTAGGCGTAGTGCCAGCGCCACTGATATGCCGTGGTGACGATGGTAATGTCCGGATCGCGGCTGTCTTCAAGCTTGATCAACAATTCGGCAGAAGGGACCGTCATAATGAGCAAAATTACGATCGGTATCGTGGTCCATATGATTTCCGCAGTCATGCTGTGCGAAAACGTGGCCGGGACCGCGCCGGCTGCCTTGCGATGTTTGATGAGTGAGTAAATCATCGCGCCAAATACAATGACGGCGATCGCCACACACCACCAGAACACCATCATGTGTATGGCATAGGTCTCGGCACTAAGCGCTGTCACGCCTTTTGGCATGTTGAGCGCCCAGTCAGCCCGGGCGCCCGCAGGACCCAGAAGAACGAGTGCCCCAAGGCACAGTTTTTTCATCATCTATTTTTCACCCTGCGGACCTGTTGGTCGCCGCACACTGCATTTTCCTATCTGTTGCCCTCAACCTTCAATATGTAGTCTACGCAGCGACGCCACGGCAATTCAGTTCAAATGGCCTGAATCACCTGGTCTCCCTATCGGCAATAGTGGACTAAATTTCAGCCCGCGTGGGCTGCCACCACAAAATGCGTAATGCGCTGGTTAAAAAGCACGCGAAGTGTACTGAAACGGCTGCCTTCATGCAAACTATTGAATATAGCGGCAGCTAATAAAAGTACTTATAAAACAATCAATTATGGATCGATCTGGATTAGGTCCAAAGGCTGTCGATGGCATCGTTACTATTTAATTCCGCCGGCGTGAAATTGTTCCCGGATCCAGCCGGAATTCCCCCGCGGGAAGTTGCGGTCCGCCTCCCCATGCGTGGCCGTAGACCAGCTCCAGATTGAGCGACAAAGCCCCGTTCTTGGCCTCTGCCCCAAGATTTTCCTCCATTTGTCGAAATCGATGCCTGCCGGTCAACGTTTTGCGCCGGTTTTGCAGGCTATTGCGTGCACCGCTATTCGTCAGGTCCTGGTAAAGGGAGTTGGTGTCACGATAGGTCACTCGCAGATGATCGACATCCAGCACCGGCTCACGGAGCCCGGCCCGCACCAACGCATCACCAATGTCGTGCATATCCGGATAGAAATTGGCGTGCCAGTCCTGGTCCAGTGAACGCCAGGCCGCGCGAATTTCGTCGAGGCTCCCGGGACCGAAAGTAGCGAAGGCGAAAACGCCATCCTTGCGCAAAACCCGCCCGATTTCGGCGAGACACGCCGGTAGGTCGTTTAGCCAGGGCAGCAACAGGTTGCCGAACACAAGGTCGACACTACCGTCCTGCAGCGGAATACGGGTTGCATCGCCCTGCAACTCAGTGCGTTTGGACAGCCTGGTATGTTTCTTCCGCGCCAGCTGCAACATAGCGATGGACGCATCCAGACTAATTACCCGGGCGCGCCGGTATTGTTTCGCAAGCTGTCTGCTGCCGGTGCCAGTCGCGCAACCGAGATCGAGAATGCGGGAAGGCTTTATTACCGTTGGCGACAATCGTTGTATCAGGCCGGCAAATGTATGCCGGTGTACGAAGTCAGCGTTGTCGAAATATTTTGCGGCGCGGTCGAATCGACGCTGCACATCACGCAGTACAAGCTGGCCCGGATTAGTGTTCATAGTTACAAGCATATGACCATTGTCACTTTGTTGGCAAAGTAATGACTTATGGCGGCCGCAGGAAAGTCGTGGTGAGAGCAGGCTAGCCCGGACTAAGGATATGGCCAGACTCGTTAACCAACTCATACATGCAGTCTTGCCCATGCAATGTGCGTTTTGCGGGGTGGCCAACGGGAACGGGCCGGTTTGCGGGCAATGTCGTGACGCGATGCCCTGGATCGGGGTCATTTGTGAGCTTTGTGGTCAGCCGCTGCCCGCGGCGCAGCCTGCCGGTGTTGTGTGCGCGGATTGCCAGGCAAAGCCACCGGCGTTCACGAAAGCAAGGGCGCCATGTAGTTATGATTTTCCGCTCGATAACGCCCTGAAGGCACTCAAATTCAAACGGCAGCTATGGTACGTGCCGGCCCTGGCTGGACTGTTATTGCCCGTGCTCGAACAGGAATTTTCCAAATGTGACGCTCTCGTGCCGGTACCGCTACACAGGATTCGGCACGCATTGCGCGGCTTCAATCAGGCCACAGAACTCTGCCGACCATTACGGCGCGTCACAGGTCTGCCAATTTCGCAGCAGGTGCAACGCCACAGAGCAACGCGTTCGCAGGCAGGACTGACGGCAGCCGAGCGCAACAAAAACGTAAAAAAGGCCTTCATCATCAAAGGTCGCATGAGCTTCCGTTACCCTTTGATCATCGACGATGTCATTACCACTGGCGCTACATGCACACAAATGGCGACCACGTTATTGAATGCCGGGGCAGAAGAAGTTGGTGTGCTGACGGTGGCGCGCGTACAGCCCGGCTAACTAACCACCACCGGGGTAAATGTGTAGTGCAACACGATGCCGACAAAAACAATCATGCCGATATAGTGATTGTGCAGGAACGCCTTGAAACAACCGCTTTCCTGCCGGTCGCGCGCGAGCCATTGATGATAGAGCATGAGAATTGCAGCAATGAAAATCGCGCCGTAATACCAAAAACCAAGTTCCGCCATCTTGCCGATGAACAGCAGCGAGACCAGCATCAACAACTGCAATCCGCCAATGACAAACAGGTCCGCATCACCGAAGAGGATAGCAGTGGATTTAACACCGACTTTAAGATCGTCTTCGCGATCGACCATGGCGTAAAATGTGTCGTAGATAACAGCCCATATTAAGGCGGTGCCAAAAACCAGCCAGGCAAGCTGCGGCGCGTAGCCAGTCTGCGCAGCGAACGCCATTGGGACCGCCCAGCCGAATGCAGCACCAAGCACGAATTGTGGAATGGATATGAAGCGTTTAATGAACGGATAAACAACGGTCAGACCAGCAGCAATTACAGCCAGCAACTGCGCCGGCGGGTTGAGCATGGCGGCCAGACCAACTGCGACGAGTGCGAGCGCAACAAAAAGCGTAATCGCCTCGGCCGGCGCTACAGCGCCGGATGCGATAGGTCGCGTGCGTGTTCTCTCTACATACGGATCAATATTGCGATCGGCGAAATCATTCAGGACACAGCCGGCAGAACGCATGATGACGACGCCGAGAATAAACACAGTAAAAACGCCGGCGTCCGGGTGCCCTTCCCCCGCCAGCCACAGTGCCCACAACGTCGGCCATAGCAGGAGCCACACCCCGATCGGTTTGTCGAGTCGCATGAGGAACACGTAATTCTGTAGCTGCTTTATCAGGCCAGGACCAAGTTGGGCAACCGGTTTGTTTTTTAGCGGATTACTCACAGTCGTTGGTCTGCTCGCTCATTATAAAATTGGCACCGTAACCTACTGTTGTCAGATGAACTCGGCTGCACGACTCTGATTGTAGCCAGACCCATTGGAAATCGAGGAGACGGCAATTGTGAACTGACATTTATTGTACTAAAGATCAATTTGCACCGAGTTCGC
>CAYOHF010000016.1:15959-44390 GCA_964403695.1 uncultured Woeseiaceae bacterium
GCATAAAAGTAACACGATACTCAAACCTTCCCATATTGATGCGCATCGCCGAGCCAGCGCCTTGTGATGTCCATTGCGGCCTGCTCGTGATCGCGCAGAAGCATCTCGGCCGCGATCTGCACTTTCGGCATTAGCTCAGCATCCCGTGCCAGGTCCGCGATACGGTAGTCTGGCAAGCCGGTCTGTTTTGTCCCCAGCAGTTCGCCGGGCCCGCGTAATTCAAGATCGCGTTGTGCGATCAGGAAACCATCGTTGGTATCGCGCAAAATAGCGAGACGACTGCGCGCCAGTTGACCAAGAGGTTGTTTATACAACATGACGCAATGGCTCTGTTTCGCGCCGCGACCGACCCGACCGCGCAACTGGTGCAATTGTGACAAGCCCATGCGCTCTGCATTCTCGATGATCATCAGCCCGGCATTTGGCACGTCGACACCGACTTCGATGACCGTAGTCGCGACCAGCACATCAATCCCACCCTCTTTGAATTTCCGCATGACCTTTTGTTTGGCGGGCGCCTTCATGCGTCCATGCACCAGGCCGACGCGCAATGTTGAAAGTGCTTCGGTTAACATCTCGAAGCTCGCCTCCGCCGCCTGATAATCGAGCACCTCGGATTCTTCGATCAGCGGGCAAACCCAGTAAGTCTGTTGACCTTTGCTACACGCCTTGCGTACTCGGTCTATCACTTCAGCCCTTCGCGTATCCGGCATGGCAACAGTTTGCACAGCCTGCCGGCCTGGAGGGAGTTCGTCGATGACCGAAACATCGAGATCCGCATAGGCAGCCATCGCCAGGGTGCGCGGGATGGGTGTTGCGGTCATTACAAGCTGGTGTGGAATGCTGCCGCCACCCGCACCCTTGTCTCTAAGTGCCATTCGCTGATGCACACCAAAACGATGTTGTTCATCGATTACTACCAATGCGAGATTGTTGAACTTAACGCCTTCCTGAAACAGGGCGTGTGTACCAATAATAAGGCGCGCGCTCCCCGACTCAATCGCCGCAAGTGATGCACGTCTTTCAGACTGGCGCTGGCTGCCGGACAGCCATGCAAGCTCGATATCGTAATCGCTGAACCAGCCTGAGAAATTCTGCCAGTGTTGTTCAGCGAGTAACTCCGTCGGTGCCATGACAGCAGCCTGGACACCACTGTTAACTGCGAGCAAACACGCAGTTGCAGCAACCACCGTTTTGCCGGAACCCACATCACCCTGAATCAGGCGCATCATTGGATGCGGCAGGCAAATGTCGGCGCTGATTTCTGCAATGACCCGTTTTTGTGCACCAGTCAATTCGTAAGGCAGATTGCCAATAAACCTGGACAACGCATCAGGCGCTCCAGACAAAGCAACAGCAGCTTCTTTTCTGGCCAGGTGTCGCAGGTTTCTCAGGCTCATGTAATGCGCGAGCAATTCCTCGAACGAGAGTCGAACCTGGCAGGGGTGTTTGCCACCCATGATGACCTCGAGATCTGCCTCTGGCGGAGGCTTATGCAGGAAAACGAGCGCGTCGCGCAGCGAGGGCAGCTCGAAATCATCAAGAACCTGTGGAGGAAGAAGATCAGCCGGTGGGTTCCTATCCATTATTGCCAGCGCCTGGGCAACGAGCGTTCTGAGCCTGCCCTGCTGGATGCCCTCGGTCATCGGGTAAACGGGCGTTAACGCATCGGAGACAACGACTTCCTGACCCGCACGCAATATCCGGTATTCCGGATGGACTATCTCGAGACCGCCCGGCCCCATTCTGATATCACCATAACAACTAACAATCGAGCCCGGCTGAAACTGCGCTTGCTGCTTGCGCGAAAAATAGAAAAACCGCAGTGTTATCTGACCGCTGCCATCATCGATTCGAACCAACAGACTGCGCCTGCCGCGATAGACGGTTTCCGCCAGCAATACTTCGCCGCTGATGAGGCAACGCATTCCCGGACCTAAAGAACCAATACGGTTGAGACGCGTTCTGTCCTCGTAGCGCAATGGCAGCAAAAACAGCAGGTCCTCAACGCGATACAGATGCAGGCGCTCGAGCGTTGTAGCCAGCGCCGGTCCGACACCGCGCAGCACCGTCAACGGCGAGCCGGGATTTATTTCGGAATCAGGCACGCGATCAATCCTAGCCCGGACGAGGTGAGAACTATAAAGCCAGAATTGCCTCGGCCTCGACATCGACGCCCTTGGGCAACGAGGCAACACCAACTGCGGCGCGGGCCGGATACGGTTTGCTGAAGTATTCCTCCATTACTGAATTAACGGCCGCAAAATCGTTCAGATCTGTCAGGAAAATCGTAACTTTGACGATCTGATCGAGCGTACCACCTGCCGCTTCAGCCACCGCTTTCAGGTTTTCAAAAACCTGTCGCGCGCGCGCTTCGAAATCGCCAGCAACGATTTCCATGGTTGCCGGCACCAGTGGTATTTGCCCGGACATGAACACAAAGTTGCCGCTTTGGATGGCCTGTGAATAGGTACCGATCGCCCCTGGCGCGTTGTCGCTATGAATAGGTTTCTTGCTCACCTCAATCTCCATGGTTTGTCTGTTAATGGTTTGTTGAAAATAGAATTTTTTGACGGGTTGCTGCTTAAGCGTTGTCGCGAGTGATACGTATTACGTTCGGCATCTTGCGAACATTACGCATGATCTGTGCGAGATGTATGCGGTCTTTAACTTGTATCAGGAAGGTCAGAACCGTGCAGTCTTCATGCCGGTCCAGCACCGACACCTGCTCAATATTCGACTGCGAATCTGCAATCATCGCTGCAACTTCTGCCAGGACGCCGGTTTTGTTGGCCGTATCAACCTGGATCTGGCTGGAAAACTCCTTATCGACGTTTTCCTCCCAGGTAACAGCGAGCCACTTTTCCGGTTGTTTGCGAAAATTGGCAAGGTTGCCACAAGAGGTCCTGTGAATTACAACGCCGCGCCCGGAGCTTAAGTAGCCCATCACATCGTCACCGGGCAGTGGGTAGCAACATTTTGCGTAGCTTACGACCATACCCTCTGTGCCTGCGATCACCAGGCTTGCCTTTTCTGACTCGTTCTCAGCGTCAGATACACCGGCCAGATAGCGGGCAGTGAGCGGCGCCAGCCTCTCGCCCAGCCCGAGCTGGCCGAACAGTTGATTGGTATCCGCAAGACCAAGTTCGTCGAGGGCTTCGCGCATGCGCACCTTGCCAACTTTACGCAGGGAAGACCCGAGGTCCTTCAGTGAGCGATCCAGCAATCGTTTGCCAAGGTCCGTTGATTCACTTGTGCGCATATTTTTCATGCGCTGACGAATGGCTGAGCGGGCTTTTGCCGTGGTTACAAAAGTTACCCAGTTCGGATTCGGTTTTGCGCCGCGGGCAGTGATTATTTCGACGGTCTGGCTGTTCTGCAGCGTTGTGCGTAGCGGTACAAGATTGCGATCGACTTTCGCCGCAACGCAACGATTGCCGATATCCGTGTGTACGGCATACGCAAAATCGACGATGGTCGCACCCTTTGGCAATGGCAGGATGTCACCCTTCGGCGTGAAGACGTAAATCCTGTCCGGAAACAGGTCGACCTTGACGCTTTCCAGGAACTCTTCGGAGCTGCCCGACTGCTGAATTTCCGCGAGATTCGATAACCACTCGCGCGCACGCACCTGTGGTGTAGCGGCAGCTTTGTCTATGGCTTTGTATTGCCAGTGAGCGGCAACGCCGGACTCCGCCACACGATTCATTTCGGTGGTACGAATCTGTACTTCCAGGGGCAGGCCCTTGGGTCCAAACAGTGTTGTATGCAACGACTGGTAGCCGTTAATGCGCGGTATGGCGATATAGTCTTTGAAGCGGCCCGGCATCGGCTTGAACAGGCCGTGCACAACACCAAGAAGGCGGTAACAGGTATTGACGTCGTTAACGATAACTCGAAAACCGTACACATCCACGATGTCGCTGAGCGGGCGCTTCCTCTCCGCCATCTTGCGATAAATACTGTAAAGATGCTTTTCGCGGCCCTCGATCTCGCCCTCTATCCCCTCGTTCTGCATCGCCTTGCGTAGTTGTTCTGTTATTTTTTTAACGATCTGTCGCTGGCTGCCCTTGGTTCGTTTCAACGCCCGCTCAATAACGGCATAGCGATATGGATACAAATAACGAAAGCCCAAATCTTCCAGGTCAATCTTCATGTGATTGATGCCGAGCCGATTCGCGATGGGTGCGTATATTTCCAGCGTTTCCCTGGCAATACGCGCCTGCTTCTCACGCGGCATGGCATCGAGGGTTTTCATGTTGTGCAGCCGATCGGCCAGCTTCACGAGAATAACGCGAATATCCTCAATCATCGCCAGCATCATCTTGCGGAAGCTTTCCGACTGGGCCTCAGCCCTGCTCGTGAAGTGAATCTGGTCGAGCTTGCTAACGCCATCTACCAGCAGAGCGACCTCGCTGCCAAATTGCGCTTCGAGTTCCGCGACCGGTGTCCCTGTATCTTCGAGGACGTCATGCAGAATCGCCGCCGCAATCGCCTGCGAGTCCATGTGCATATCAGCAAGGAATTGCGCAACGGCTACAGGATGGGAAATGTAGGGCTCGCCGGATAAGCGCGTTTGCCCGTCATGGGCGTTTGCACCGAATTCGTATGCCCGCACGACCTGCTCGATTTGCTCGTCAGGCATATACGCCTGCAGCGATTCTACCAGGCGCCGCAAGCCGTTGCCCCGTCTCGACGACGAGCCAGGCAGTTTAGAAAGAATCGTAGCGGCGTAATCCATGACTCATAATAGCCGGTTGCAGGATCAGTCGCTGTGGTGAAATAGCCGGGTTTGTGCGCTTTGGCAGTAACGGCTAGTCGCCGATTGAAATTCCGCGCATGGGCAGGATTTCTTCTGCAGATTCAGGAAGCATGAATTCATCGATTGGCGGTTGTTCGGCTTCTTCAAGTATTGAGGGCGTAATGTGGCCTTCAGCAATTTCGCGTAAAGCAACCACGGTCGGCTTGTCGTTTTCCAGCTCAACCAGTACGTCTGCACCGTGTGCAATACGTCTGGCACGCTTGGCAGCTACCAGCACCATCTCAAAAATATTGTCTATGTTTTTCACACAGTCCTCGACCGTAATTCTGGCCATGAATTCCCTACTCCATTTGTTCGCGACTGACCCGATTGGGCCGTTTAATAACCAAGACCCACCAGTTTATCCCATTCAGGGTCCCTTAAACCAGTATCTTTTCAATCTGCTTTGATAAACTGGGTTCGCCGACACGGCTAATGTCGCCATGTCCGCCCAGTACAGCCTCAAGATTGGTGACGGCACGCTCAAGATCGTCATTAATAATGACGTAATCAAATTCGTCCCAGTGCGACATATCGCCTAACGCATCGCGCAACCGCCTTGCGATGACCGTGTCGCTATCTGTCTTTCGGTCCCGCAGTCGCCGCTCGAGCTCGGTCCGCGATGGGGGCAGGATGAAAACTGTTACAGCGGACGGCATGGAGTTGCGCACTTGTTGCGCACCCTGCCAGTCGATTTCCAGGATTACCGGCTGTCCGGCATCAAGATGCTGCTGCACTTGCGCGCGGCTGGTGCCGTAGTGATTGTCGAATACGAGGGCAGACTCAAGAAGTTCGCCCTGATCTTTAAGTTCAAGAAATCGCTCTTTGGACACGAAAAAGTAATCACGGCCGTCGACCTCGTTTTTTCGCTGTTTGCGGGTCGTATATGACACTGAAAACCGCAACGCAGGATTACGCTTCACCAGCTCGTGAACCAGCGTAGTTTTGCCGGCACCAGAGGGCGCCGCGATAACGAATAATTTGGCAGTGCCAGCCATGGGCCCCTACTCGACGTTCTGAATTTGTTCGCGCATTTGCTCAATCAGAACCTTAAGCTCAACAGCCGCCTTGGTAGTCTCCGCGTCGGCTGATTTCGAACCGAGCGTATTGGCTTCGCGATTGAGCTCCTGCATCAGGAAATCCAGTCGCCGGCCGACTGCATCCTTGTTCTGCAATGCTGTACGAATCTCGCTGATGTGGCTTTCCAGTCGATCGAGCTCTTCATCGACATCGAGTTTTTGCGCGACCAGTGCGAGCTCTGTCTCAAGGCGTGCCGGATCGGCATCTACATCCAGCTTGTCGATGCGCTCCTGCTGTTTGGCACGGACAGCCGTGAGCACCTGTGGCATTCGCTCTCGTACACCCGCCGCCAGCAAAAGAATATCTTTGCAGCGCGTCTCCAGCATCACGGCGATGCGCTGGCCTTCGCTGCTGCGCATCTGACCGAGCGCGCCGAGCGTATGCTCGAGCAGGTCGGCTGCCGCCGCAAACAGCGGGTCGGCATCAATAGCCGGTTCTTCGATGACACCCGGCCAACGCAGGATATCCACCGGGTCAACAGCCTGCGTCGCAGGCAACAAAGTGGCAATTTCATCGATCCTGGTGCCGATCTGTCGCACCAGCTCCTTGTTGATTTTCAGCTCCGCCGCCGCACCGCCGCTGCGGCGCAAATGTAATGAGCAATCAACTTTGCCGCGCTTTAGCTTGCTGCCTATCCTTTGCCGCAATTCGATTTCTTTTGCCCGCAGCTCATCCGGCAGGCGAAAGTGCACGTCAAGATAACGATGATTGACGGTCCGCAACTCGCAGGTCAACGTACCAAATTGTGTCTCGGTGTCTTCGCGGGCGAACCCGGTCATACTATCCAAAATCAGATTCTCCTAATCGGAAATTTGCGCACCAGTGCCGGTAACTGTGCGCCGGTCACAGACATGATGACCGGTTCCCGCCACACTTGGCGATTTACGGCAATTCACGATGCGCGAGATTTGCTTATTCGGGCAATTATTCTAATCTGGCTGGCCGACGTCGGCCAGCGCTATTAACGAACAATTTACACTATGAAAATTGAGTACGCTAAAGTTACCGCATTAGGTGATCGTCAGGACAACCAGGACCGCGCTGCGGTGATCGTTGCCGAGGATGCGGCCATCATGCTTGTTTTCGATGGCATGGGCGGTCATTCCGATGGTGCGAAAGCTGCGGAAATCGGACTGAACGTCATAAAGAATCTGTTTACATCGTCGTCGCTGCCGATTTTAGATCCGCAGGGGTTTCTGTATAGGTCCATGGCGCGCGCGCATGATGAGGTGGTCAAGATCGGCGTTGATCTGGCGGTCGATTTCCGGCCGCGTGCGACTTGTGCCGCATGCCTGATTCAGGAGGGTGGTTCCTGGTGGGGGCATATTGGCGACAGCAGGATTTACCAGATGCGCGAGGGTAATCTCACAACACGTTCGCGTGACCACAGTCACGTGGAGATACTCATTCAGGAGGGCGCGATTACCGAGGCGGAAGCGCTCGATCACCCGATGCGCAATTTTGTCGAGTGTTGCATAGGTGGCGACGCGCCGGTTCCCGACATGAGCATCACGCGAAAAATGCCGCTGGCGCCGGGCGATGTCTTGCTGGCTTGCAGCGATGGATTGTGGTCCGGCATGACCGACGATGAAATTGCCGATATGGCGACCCGCCCGGCGAATAGTCTCGCGGACAATCTGAAGGCACTGAGCATGAAAGCGTTGTCGGTGAATGCACCCTACGCCGACAATACGACGGGTACGGCGTTACTCTGGGTCGGCGATTAGTCGTACATTTGAATAAAAGCGGGCCCAATTTGCCTGCTTTGTCGAAATGAGCGAAATTGGTCGGTGCAAATTGATCTTTAGCGCAATAAATGTCAGATCGAAAATTGCCCCTTTCTCGATTTCCAATGGGTCGGGCGAACTGGGATACAGATTTTTCGTCAATGCAATAAATGTCAGTCCGCGCCGTCCAGCGGCAAAATAACAGATAATGCAGGCGGACCGGGTTGCAAATTGATCTTTAGCGCAATAAATGTCAGATCGCAACAATCAGGAATGTCCGGACTTTATGAGACAGCAGTGAAACTAACTGAAAAAACCAGGAGAACCCAATGCGACCGAGTGGCCGCGCAACCGACGAATTGAGGTCGGTGCAATTCATTACTGATTACACCAGGCACGCCGCTGGCAGTGTCCTCGCTGAATTTGGTGACACGCGCGTACTGTGTACTGCAAGCGTTGAGAATCGTGTGCCACCGTGGATGCGTGGCAAAGGTCGCGGCTGGGTTACCGGGGAATATGGAATGTTGCCCGGATCGACACACTCACGCGTGGCCAGGGAGGCAGCGCGTGGCAAGCAAAGCGGGAGGACGCAGGAAATTCAGCGCCTCATCGGGCGGTCTTTGCGTGCGGCGACGGATCTCGAGGCACTCGGAGAGCGCACCATTACGCTCGATTGTGACGTGTTGCAGGCAGATGGCGGCACGCGGACGGCATCAATAAGCGGAGCGTATGTTGCACTCATGATTGCGACGCAAAGGCTGCGCGCGCAAAAAGTGCTCAAGCGCGAACCAATGCACGGCCAGATTGCGGCGGTGTCAGTCGGAATTTACAAAGGCACACCGGTTTTGGATCTCGACTACGATGAAGATTCACAAGCGGAAACCGACATGAATGTCGTGATGAACGACGCCGGCAAATTTATTGAGGTACAGGGGACC
Source organism: uncultured Woeseiaceae bacterium (assembly GCA_964403695.1). Classification (GTDB taxonomy): domain Bacteria; phylum Pseudomonadota; class Gammaproteobacteria; order Steroidobacterales; family Woeseiaceae; genus SZUA-117. Next base: position 24,506 of record CAYOHF010000016.1, read on the forward strand.
GCTGAAGGGCACGCTTTCGATCGCAAGGAATTTGATGCGATGCTGGAGCTAGCAACGACCGGGATCGACGAAATTATTCGCCAGCAAAGCGCTGCAATAGCAGCGGCAACCTGATCGGTATGCATCGTGCCCGCTGTTACCAGGGTTATTTTAGCCAGCAGTAATCCCGGGAAAATACGCGAGATCGCGGACCTGTTTTCCGATCTCGGCATCGCCGTCATCCCGCAGTCAGACTTCGATATCGAATCGCCGCCGGAAACGGGGCGGACATTCGTTGAGAATGCATTGTTGAAAGCACGTTTTGCCGCACAACACACAGGACTGCCGGCTATGGCAGACGATTCTGGAATTGCTGTCGACGCGCTCGATGGCAAACCAGGCGTGTACTCCGCGCGATATGCCGGAGTGAAAGCAACCAGTGAGCAAAATGTCGACAAGCTACTCGACGAGATGCGCCAAATTGCGGACGCAGACCGAAGTGCTGGTTTTCATTGTGCGGCAGTCCTGGCATTTCCGGCCGACGCCTGCGACCCACTGGTCGTCGAGGCGGTTTGGCGTGGGACCGTTTTGCGGCAACGACACGGTACGGGTGGATTCGGCTACGATCCGGTTTTTTTTGATGTAGCCGCCGGCAAGACCGGGGCACAAATGAGTCGCGAAGAAAAAAATGCAGTTAGCCATCGCGGCACGGCGTTCAAACAACTTAAAGTTCTGTTGCAGGACAGTTTCAAGCCCGATTGACATATCGAATGACTTTCCAGCAGCCACCTTTATCTCTCTACATTCATCTTCCCTGGTGTGTGCAAAAGTGCCCGTATTGCGATTTCAATTCGCATAAGGCGGGGCCGAATACACCACGCACACGCTACGTTGGGGCGCTCCTGAAAGACCTGCAGTCGGCGTGCGAGCTTGCCGGCGGTCGGCGCGTCGTCAGCATATTCCTGGGCGGTGGTACACCGAGCCTGTTCTCGCCGGCCGAAATCGAAAAGATTCTGCGGCAGGCGAGCGATTATCTTGCGCTAGCAGATGACTGCGAGATCACGATGGAGGCGAATCCCGGGACTGTTGAGCGGGGCAATCTGGCACAATACCGTCGCGCCGGCGTAAACAGGCTGTCCCTGGGCGTGCAGAGTTTCGATGCGAAAATGTTGCAGGTGCTCGGGAGAATACACGGGCCGCTGGAAGTTCAGACTGCCTATGATGAGGCCAGGGCGGCCGGCTTCGACAGCATCAACCTGGACCTGATGTTTGCGCTGCCCGGGCAGGACACCGGACAGGCCGTTGCCGACGTAGAGAAAGCGCTGGCACTCTCGCCGCAACATATTTCTTTTTACCAACTTACGCTCGAGCCAAACACGATATTTCACAGCCGCCCGCCCGCGAACATGCCGGACGACGACAGGAGTTGGGAGATTCAAACCCGTTGTCATGAGTTGCTCAGGCACGCTGGCTTCGAACAGTATGAAATTTCTGCTTTTGCAAAGCCGGGATATCGTTGTCGGCACAATCTGAATTACTGGTCCTTTGGCGACTATCTTGCCGCCGGTGCCGGCGCACATGGCAAGCATACCGATGACGAGGGCAATATCTGGCGCTATCAGCGACCGGCAAATCCACTGGCGTACATGGAAAACATTGAAAGTGGTACAGGTGGCGGCGGACTGACGAAAATCGATCCGACCGAACTTGGTTTCGAATTCATGCTCAATGCGCTGCGAATGTCCGCCGGGTTTGCCGAAACGGCATTCGTCAGTCGGACCGGATTGTCCATGCAGGACATCAATGAGCCAATCGAGAGCGCCAGGGCGGATGGCATGATTGAGCGCACAGAGAATGGCGTTTGGCAGCCAACCGCAACCGGTTTTCGCTTCCTGAATGAATTGCAGGCGCGTTTTTTACCCTGATCTGAGCGGTAAAGACGGGCCCGAAGGTGAGTTTGCTGACCCGTCAGCGACTATTCGCGCTTAGGTTTTTATGCACAAGAGCAGCAACATGCCTGTATTTTCCATGTAATAACGCTCGAATCTAAGCCCAGCCCTTCAAGAGTGACGATAACTAATTGATATTTATAACAATATGAAATTGCGCAGAAAATAGACATTTTGTAAAGCCTGCTTTAAAAATCCTCACTTAGGGCATCCGTTCAACTTTGATCCACAGAGTTATCCACAGGATTTGTGGATAAATTCCTGACTATCTGACGTCCCACTTGCGACCGGGCACACTTAGCTATATCCTACGCGACCTTTTTGCATTGCTACCTATTCAGGAAGAGCCGAAATGAAAGCTGAGATTCATCCCGATTACAGTGAGATTAAAGTAACCTGTAGTTGCGGTAACGAATTCACGACTCGCTCCACACTTGGCGACAGCCTCGCTATAGAAGTGTGCTCAGCGTGTCATCCGTTTTATACGGGCAAGCAGAAAACCCTGGATTCCGGTGGTCGGGTAGACAAGTTCCGCCGCAAGTACGGAATATCCTAGCCGCGCCGCAAAAGGGACAAATACCGCATCATTTGTTTGCTCGTGCCCCCGGCTTCCGGCAACATGGTTTGTTGCGGGCCGGACGCGTCGCTGTGCCTGATTCCTGTCAGGTGGTGAAAACAAACGGTTGCCAGATGGCAGTCAGCATAGATAGAGGGATGCTATGACGAAAGATGTATACACGCTAATCAGCCCGGACGGAACGAAGACGGAGCACCCTGTTCGTAAGGGAACCCTTGGGCCGGACGTTATGGATATCAGCCGCCTGTATGCGGAGCAGGAGATATTTACTTACGACCCTGGATTCGTCTCAACCGGTAGCTGCGAGAGCGACATCACCTTCATAGATGGCGATAAAGGCATACTCCTGTACCGCGGTTATCCAGTCGAAGAGTTGGCCAAGAACTCGACTTTCATCGAGGTAGCCTATCTTCTTTTATACGGTGAGTTACCGACTGCCGAGCAACTTGTCGATTTTGAAACATCTATTCTCACCCACACGATGCTCAACGAGGGCATGCTGCGTTTCTTTAACGGCTTCCGTTATGACGCGCACCCGATGGCGATGGTGTCCGCTGTAGTGGGGTCAATGTCTGCCTACTATCATGACACGATGGATGTGAACGACGCCCGTGCCCGGGAAGTTTTTGCGCACAGGATTGTGGCTAAGCTGCCGACGATTGCGGCCGCCGCACATAAACTGACGGCTGGACAGCCTTTCATTTATCCGCGTAACGATCTGACCTATTCGGAGAATTTGTTGCACATGCTTTTTGCAGTGCCGGCCGAGCCATACGAGATAAACCCTGTTGCGGCAGAAGCCCTTGACCTCCTGTTCATATTGCATGCCGATCATGAGCAGAACTGTTCGACTTCGACTGTGCGCATGGCCGGCAGCTCGGGCGCAAATCCGTACTCTGCTATTGCTGCCGGTGTGTCCGCATTATGGGGCCCCGCTCATGGCGGGGCGAATGAAGCCGTATTGCGCATGCTTAAGGAAATCGGCGAGGCGAAAAATATTCCAAAGTTTGTCGCCAAAGCGAAAGACAAGGATGACCCATTCCGCTTAATGGGTTTCGGTCATCGGGTGTACAAAAATTTCGATCCGCGGGCAACGATCATCCGAGAAATGTGCCACCGGGTTCTGCAACAGATGGGCCGCACGAATTCACCTTTGTTTGAACTTGCGCTTGAACTTGAGCAGGTCGCGCTAAAGGATGAGTACTTTATAGAAAGGAACCTCTACCCGAACGTCGATTTCTACTCCGGTATTATTTATCGCGCACTGGGAATACCGACCTCGATGTTTACCGTAATGTTCGCTATCGGCAGAACGGTGGGCTGGGTTGCTCACTGGCGCGAAATGATCACGGACCCACACGCCAGGATCAGCCGCCCAAGGCAGCTATACACCGGAGCAACAGAAAGAAGCTACGTGCCGGTCGACAAACGCGCTCTATAAAAATTTGCAGCAATTGAGGCCTATTAAGAGCCCGAGCAGCTGTAGAAAACAATCGTAGGAGCCCGCCCAGCGGGCGACAAACATTTAGGGTCGTGTTTGAAAAACACGGCCCTAAATGTTTGCAAAGGGTGAATCCACCACACCCGCTCAAAAGAAGGTCGAACGTCTACGATCTCGCTTCCTCTGCCAATGTCATCCTGTGCAAACTTTTTATCGCTTGTTTTTCAAACAAGCGATAAAAAGTTTGTCGCCCGCACGGCGGGCTCCTACGGTAGCTTTGTTTCGCTTTGCAACAGCACCAACAACGCATTCTTATCCACCCTGCGCATAGGTTTGCCATCAACGGGGCTAATTGGCGCCTGCCTCACGCCATCAATCGGAAACACCGTCGCTTCAACGCGCGTGTCATCGTGCATGAAACGAAAACCGCCAAACAGGTCAGCTTTGTCGCGCCTGCTTTTCAAACGGCGCTCGAACGGGCGGTAGGAAACCTCAAGCTCATCCAGGCGCATGACGACCATCTCGGCACTATCCGCAAATACGTGCAGGTTGACTGCAGAGTTTGCCGCCGCAGTGCCGTGTAGAACCGGACCAACAAGTCTTGGCTCAAACGGTGAGAGCAATTCCATTGCAGCCAGTGCGGTTTGTCGAAGCGCGCGCAACAAACGCAAATGTGACTCTCTGCCGAATAATTTCAGGTACTCGCTAACTGCCTTTTCAATTTCGCTGTTGCCTGGCAACGAACCGCCGGCGCTCATACCAAGACGCTGTGCGGCTTTGGTCTTCGCCAGACGGTAGTCTTCGATACCTTGTTCCACAATAATGCGGGCCGCTTCCTGCGCTACCAGCAGACGCGCGCGGTCGTTTTCGGTTGTTAGTCGCTTCGCCATGTTCGCAAGCTCAGTTCTCTGGCCCGGGGTGTTTGTTGAATAGTCGGCTGTCGCCACTTAGAACAGTTTCTCGCCCTCTTCAGGTTCCTCGCCCGTGTTAAAAATGTCCTGTTGGGTGCCGACGTTTTCACATTCAGGAACAGAATCTTCCCGATAGTGCTCGAACATAACGTCTTCGAATGGGTGTGCAGCACTAGCCGGGCAACCCGTCGATCTCGAAATGCGCACCGTAACAATTCCTTCGGGCATATCCATTCGACTTTCGGCAACACCCCGCAGAGCAATACGCATGAATTCAACCCAGATCGGCAGGGCGGTGCGCGAGCCCTCCTCACGCGGTCCCAGTGGCAGGCTGTCATCATAGCCAACCCAGACAATACCGACCATTTTGGAGTTAAAGCCGGCAAACCACGCATCACGTCGATCGTTGGAGGTACCGGTTTTTCCGGACAGGTCCCGCCGACCCAGTGCGTTGGCACGCACGGCAGTACCGCGGCGAACTACTTCGCGCATGGCGTCCTGAATCAGGAAGGCAATTTGCGGGCTGATAATTCTCTCGGCTACTTTCACATCTGTGAACAGATCCGGCGCTAAAGTGGCATCCGGCTGATACGACTCACCGAGCTCGGCCATTTGCTCGAGTGATATTGCGCTGTCGTACTCGCTACCGTATTCATCCTCGATTGCAAATTCGGTATCGACCGCGAGGTCATCGTCAGCACTTTCAATGCCAGCGGCTTCTGTAATGCCGTCTTGGGCCGGCAGTGTCGAAGTCTGCAAAGCTCTCGTGGCAGCAATCGCTTCTTCAGTTGGCTCGCCAGGTTCGCAGTCCGGGCAAACGATGAAGGGCTCGGCACGGTACAACAGTTCCTCTGTTGGCCCGAAGATCGAGTCGATAACATACGGCTTAACTGCATATCCACCGTTCGCAAAGGTCGCATACCCTTGCGCAATGTCGAGCGGTGACGCGTCGCCGCCGCCAAGGGCGAGAGAACCGTTGCGAATGAGGGTGCCATCCGGAAAACCAAATGGTTCAAGGTAGCGAATAGCGTTACCGATGCCAGTGTTGTTCAGTAACAAGCGGACCGAAAGCAGGTTCATTGATTTTACGAGGCCTTCCCGAACACGTTGAGCGCCGTAAAAACGTCCACTGTAGTTGACCGGTCGCCAGAGTCTCTCGAGTGCAGAGGAGTTAATGACAACCGGGGCATCGAGGACAACTGTTGAGAGCGTACTTCCCGCAGCGAGAGCGGCCGCATAGATGAACGGTTTAAACGCAGAACCCGGTTGCCGCAGAGCCTGACTGGCCCGGTTGAATTTGCTGAGCGAAAAATCGAGTCCACCCACCAGGCTGGTTACCGCACCATCCAGAGGATCAACACTCACCAGTGCCGATTGCGCCTTGGGTACCTGCGCCAGTGCCCAGCCGCCGATGGTTATGGGCATCACATAGATAATGTCTCCCGGTGCAAGTACGTCGGCCACAGTTTGCGGGGCCTCGCCAGTCGTCACGAGATCGATTTGTGGTTTAGCCCAGGAAATACCGTGCCAGGGCAGTGTTGCAAGGCTGCCATCCTGCAGCACGATACTCGCGCTGTTGTCCTCATGCAGCGCGCTGACAATGGCGACGCTCAACCCGGCTGGATTGCCATAGTCCTGCAATGCCCTTTGCGCGTCTTCCGGCCATGTTGCATACGGTTCCTGCAGGATTGCCGGGTCCAGTTCGATTGTCCTGATTGGCCCGCGGTAACCGCGGCGCCGTGTAAATTCGAACAGACCGTTACGCACTGCATAGTTGCCGGCTGCCTGCATTTTCGAATCAAGCGTTGTTACAACCTGGAACCCGGCCGAATAGGTTGCATCACCGTAGCGCTTCAACATCTCCTGGCGAACCATTTCGGCCACATAGGGTGCCGACAACTCATTGGCTGTGCCGTGTAACCTCGATTCGAGCGGATAATTGTTGGCGAGTTCGAGTTCCGGATCGCTAATGAACCCCAGTACATTCATACGATCTAATACGTAGCTGCGGCGCATGGCGGCATTTTCCGCGCTGCGTACCGGGTTGTAATCTGAAGGTGCCGGCAGCACCCCTGCCAGGGTCGCCGCTTCAGCGATGTTGATGTCCTGCAAATTCTTGCCGTAATAGACCTGTGCAGCGGCAGCTACGCCATAGGCTCTTTGGCCGAAAAACATCTTGTTAACGAACAGGGCCATAATCTCTTCTTTGGAGAATTCCTGTTCGATCCGGTAGGCAAGAAATGCTTCGCGCAGCTTGCGTGTGAATAACTGTTCGCGCGTCAGAAAATAATCGCGTGCCAGTTGTTGTGTAATCGTACTACCGCCGCCAGTTATTTCACCCGTTTTGAGCAACATTACACCGGCACGCAAGATGCCGAGATAATCGATGCCAGGATGCTCAAAAAAACGACTGTCCTCGGCTGCAACAAATGCGTGCACAACGAATGACGGCAATTCGTCGTAAGTAACCAGGATACGCCGCCGCTCACCGACCTCTTCTATAAGGCGTCCATCGCGGCTGAATATGCGCAGCGGAATTTGCAACGGGATCTGCCGAATGGTATCGGCCGGTGGCAGGCTGGGGGACACGTAGTAATAGGCACCGATGACGCCAGTGCCAATAAATAGCGAGCCGACCAGGGCCAGCCCGGCGAAGAGAGCCAGCCAACGCCTCAGACCACGGGAAGAGCGGCGCTGCGGAGATTCCCTTTTTGTACTTACGTTTTGCATTATCGCGTGCATTTCCGGTTGGACTGCCAAATAAGCCAGGTACTGCATCTGGGACCATAAGCATACTGTCGAACATCGCTACTAACAAAACAGGCTGTGCTACAAAAGTGGCAATCCTGTGGCTGTTTCCAACCCAACATGTGGCTCATTCCAGCTCACGCTGTGGCTATTCGCAGGGCGGATGATAGCCAGCTACCCCGACAGGCTGCAATGGCTGCAAAAAGCGACACATCAGGCAACTCGTGAATGAGCAGGCGTAATCTGCTCAGCGATAGCTCGTCACGGACCGTTGGTTGCTGCGCATATCGCCGGAATTGCAGCTTTGTAGTGACGCCGGCTCGAGTTGGCCAGAAAATCGGCGCCAAACCACAGATTTCTTGCCAGACGACCTGCTTGTAGAGCAAATGAGTGCAATTCGCTGCTGTTTAAGCAGATTCTCGCCGTGAGATGCCGAGCCGCCAACCAGTTCACGGAATGGCTCACCCGGGGGCAGTAACATACGGATCGTTGGAGGATCGCTGGATCGTGAACAAAGTCACGTTTTATTTAACATTTTATTGATATATAGTTAAATCGAATTGCTCAGGTCGATCTTACATTTGGCCCGCAACTCACCGACCTAAAAGGAAAAATACGTGTTTTTTGGAAAAAAATCACAACCGCTGTTGGGCCTCGACATAACGACATCGTCGGTCAAGCTAATCGAGATTTCACAGAGCGGAAAACGCTTTCGGGTCGAGTCCTATTCAGCCGAACCGACGCCGCCCAGTTCCGTTAACGAGAAGGCCATTGTCGACGCCAAAGCGGTCGGTGAAGCAATCCGACGAGCAGTCAAGCGCTCCGGTGCCAAGGCGACGGACGTTGCCATTGCCATCAGCGGCGATGCGGCCATTACCAAGGTCATTCAGATGCCATCGAGTCTCTCGGAGCGGGATCTTGAGGGCCAGGTAGAGATTCAGGCTGACCAATACATACCGTTCCCTATGGAGGAAGTCAGCTTTGACTTCGAAATCGTAGGCCCGAACGAGAATGACCCCGAATTGATGGACGTGCTCCTGGTTGCTTCACGTACAGAAAACGTGGAACAGCGCCAGACTGCTGTTCAGGCAGCGGGACTGGACGCGCAAATCGTCGATGTTGAAGCATTTGCCCTGGAAAACGCCTGCCAGCTCCTGAGCCACCAGATTCCGGACGGCGGCATGGGGCAATCCGTCGCGATTGTCGATATTGGAGCAAGCAGCACGACCTTTAGTGTCCTGCAGGATCTCAAAGTAATCTATACGCGTGACTTCGCTTTTGGCGGGCAGCAGCTCACCGAGGAAATCATGCGCACCTACGGTCTTTCGATGGAAGATGCCGGTCGGGCCAAGAAGCAGGGCGGACTGCCCAGCAACTACCAACCCGAGGTGCTCGAACCCTTTGTTGACGACATGACACAACAGGTCAGTCGCTCGCTGCAGTTTTACCTCGCATCCGGCGGTGGCCGTGAACAACCGGACATGATCCTGGTGTGTGGCGGCTGTGCAAATATTCCGGGTATCGCCGACGTCATCTCGAGCAGAGTTGGCGTACCGACTGAAGTTGGTGATCCGCTCGGACAAATGAAAATATCATCAAAGGCGAAATCACAGGGCGTGCACAAAGATGCCACAGCGCTCCTGACCGCCTGCGGACTCGCATTGAGGAGCTTCGACTAATATGCCACGCATTAATCTCCTCCCCTGGCGCGAAGCGGATCGCAAGAAACGGCAACGCGACTTTATGGTTGCGACAGCCGGTGCTTTCGTTAGCGCAATCGGTGTACTCGGCCTGACAGTCTTTGCCTATTCGCAAATGATCGATGGGCAGAACGCCAGAAACCAGCGTCTCGAGGCTGAAATTGTCGAACTGGAACGAAGTATTGCCGAAATCGACGGTCTGGAACGGCAAAAAGAACGACTCCTGGCACGCATGGAAATCATTGAGCAGCTGCAGCGCAGCCGCCCGGAGATCGTACATTTATTCGACGAGGTGTCGCGCCAGCTTCCGGAGGGCGTCTATCTCACCGGCATGAAACAGACGGGTGCCGCAGTGGAGCTCAAGGGTGTTGCACAGTCGAGCACTCGAGTGTCGGCGCTGATGCGGCAGATTGATGACTCTGAGTGGCTCAGCGACCCTGGTGTCGTAAGAGTTGAAACGACCGATCAGGGACCAGCCCGGCAAGCCGAGTTCGTCGTCAATCTGAGTCAGGTCAGTTCGGATCCTGACGACATGGAGGACGAACTATGAATTTTGTTGACGAACTGAAAAGTCTTGATGCTAATGACATCGGTCGCTGGCCGCTCGCATTTCGACTCGGCGTAATCGCACTCGTTTTCGTCCTTGTTCTTGGTCTCGGCATTTACTGGACAATCATTGAGGACAAAGCGCCGCAACTGACGCGTGTACAGGCCGAAGAACAGACGCTGCGCATTACCTTTGAGAACAAACAGAGAAAGGCCGCAAACTACGACGCTTACAAAGCGCAGCTTGCACAGATGGAACAATCTTTCGGCACAATGTTGCGGCAGTTACCGGGCAAAACCGAAATACCAAGTTTGATTGTCGATATTTCACAAACCGGTCTGGCAGCGGGTCTGCAGGAAAAACTGTTCCAGCCACAGGGTGAAATTACCAGGGATTTTTACGCGGAGAAGCCGATTACGATCAGTCTCTCCGGCGGATACCATGAAATCGCAAATTTTGTCAGTGGTGTCGCATCGCTACCGCGAATCGTTACTTTGCATGACATCAATATCACACCGGACGATCCGAACGATTTCGATCGTCTGACGCTGCAGGTAACGGCCAAAACCTATCGTTACCTTGAAGAGGAGGCCGATTAATCATGAATGCTTCCCTGACAAGACTATTAATGATCCTGACGGTCGCTGGTTTCGCGCTTGGCGCCTGCGGCAGCGATATGGATGACCTCGACCAGTACATTAATTCGGTGAAGGCGAAACCCGGCGGACGGATCGATCCTTTGCCGGAAATTACGCCTTACGAGGTGTTCACTTATTTAGCAGATGCCGAGGGCTTGCGTTCACCGTTCGTGCCTGATTCACCACAGGCGGCAGCTGGAATTGCAGCCGGTGGCACAAGACCTGATCCGGAACGCAGTCGCGAATTCCTCGAGCAGTTTCCGCTCGACACGCTGCGCATGGTTGGGACGCTGCAACTCGGCGAGACACAATTTGGACTTGTACAAACATCAGATGGTCTGATTCATCGCGTAATCCCAGGCAATTACATGGGGCAAAACGATGGTCGAATTGTCGTGGTTAGTGAATCTGAGATCGAATTAGTAGAAATTATTTCGGACGGGATCGGCGGATATCTGGAAAGAGAAGCCGCTGTCGGTCTTGCAGACTGATGCCTGAATGGAACTGGGAGTATTTGGAATGACGTTCAAAATCAAGCCGACGATCGGCACGGACAGTCGACGTTGGGTTATGCAGATGACTGCTGTAGCACTGTTGCTCTGCGGAATGACCGCAAGTGCACAGGATGGCAATCGACTGCAGGACATTCAGGTTCAGAGTTTGCCGGGACAGCGTGTGGAGCTGAAGTTAATTCTCAGCGGCACCGCACCGGAGCCACTTGCGTTTACCATAGAAGATCCGGCGCGGATTGCGCTTGATTTACCGGAAACGGCACTTGGACTGACTTCACGTCGTCGTGATGTAAACCTGGGTCCGCTGGACACCATACTTACAGCCGAGGCAAACGGTCGTACCCGCGTTGTTTTGAACCTCGATTCAATGGTGCCTTACGAGACCCGCCGCAGCGGCAATACCATTTTCATTACGCTGGGTGGCCAATCAAACGACGGCAATACGACGACGCAGTTTGCTGATAGTTCCGCTACGGGAGCAACACCGTCTTACGCCTCAAGTGGTGCACGATCAATCAATAGTGTCGATTTCCGTCGCACGCCTGACGGCGGTGGCCGTATTCTCGTTAACCTCAGTGACCCGGCAACGGCGGTGGATATTCGCCAGGAAGGCGGGCGCGTAGTAGCCGTATTTAAAGATACATCTTTGCCTGCCGAGCTTATGCGTCGACTGGATGTTATGGACTTCGCAACACCGGTAACGACGGTTGATACGCTGCGTACAAATCTGGATACGCGAATTGTCATTACGGCCGAAGGTAAATATGAACAGCTGGCTTACCAGTCAGACAATGAATTCACAATCGAAATCAACCCGGTTACATCGGAAAGCGAAGAAGCCTCTTCGCTATTCTCCGAGACCAAGGAATACGAAGGCCAACGGCTGACTCTGAATTTCCAGGACATCGAAACCCGGGCGGTATTACAACTACTCGCGGAGACATCGGGACGCAATATCGTGGTCTCCGACACGGTGCAGGGTAACGTTACGTTGCGCCTTAGAAATGTACCCTGGGACCAGGCGCTGGATATCGTCATGACCACGAAGGGTCTTGATATGCGCGAGAATGGCAATGTGATTATCGTCGCGCCGTCCGAGGAGATTGTCGCTCGTGAGACGGCTGACCTCGAAGCACGTGCAGCAATTCTCGAGCTCGAGCCGCTCTATTCCGAATTTATACAGGTCAATTACGCCAAGTCCTCCGATTTGGCAGCGCTGATCGGTGGCGGAAGCGGTGGTAATGCACTGTTATCCGAACGTGGCAGTGTTGGTATCGATGATCGAACCAATACTCTGCTCGTTCAGGATACGGCGGAGCGTTTACAGGATATACGACGTCTCGTACGTACCCTCGACATCCCCGTTCGCCAGGTTCTTATTGAGTCACGGATTGTGGTTGTCAACGATGACTACAGCCGTGAGCTTGGTGTTCGTTTCGGTTTTACAGGCGTTGGGGAAAATGGCACCGACGGACTGTATTCAATGACTGGTACGAGTGCGGGTAGTGAGGTAATTACTGACTCGGCAATTAATAACCTGAACAACACGGGCACACCGTTTCCGGTTGTTTTACCAGGAATCGATGATCGTTATAACGTAAACGTACCAATCGCAAATCCGGCTGGCAGCCTGGCGCTCGCTATTCTCGACTCCGACTATATTGTCGATCTTGAGTTAACGGCACTGCAGGCGGAAGGTCGCGGCGAAATTGTTTCCACGCCGCGAGTAATTACTGCGAATCAGAAGGAAGCGCGCATTGAACAGGGCGTGGAAATTCCCTACCAGGAGTCCGCATCTTCGGGTGCAACAACGACCCAGTTCAAGAAGGCGGTGTTAAGCCTGACTGTTACGCCGCAGATCACACCAGATGACAATATCATCATGGATCTGCTGGTTAGCAAGGATAATGTGGGTCAACTAACACCAAGCGCGCAAGGCGGGCTTGTCCCGAGTATCGACACGCGTTCAATTCAAACACAGGTGTTGGTAAGAGATGGTCAGACTGTCGTTCTCGGCGGAATTTACGAAACCGAGCGACGGGAAATAATTAGCAAAGTGCCCTTCCTGGGCGACATACCGGGGGTTGGTGTTCTGTTCAGGTCGACGACGAATACGACTAGCAAAGCAGAACTTTTGATTTTTGTAACGCCACGAATCCTTAACGAAGGTTCGAGCATTTACTAGCCGTGGAAACTTCCCAGTCGGCCCAAAGCAAGGAATTGGACAAATGACAAAACTTTCTTATCTCGCGACGCTGCTAATGATGCTGGCGCTGGCTGCATGCGGCGACAGTACGATATCCGGCAGTGGCGGCGGCCCGACTGGACCAGGGCCAGGTGTTGCAGGAGTCAATGTCCTTGCGAGCAGTCCGACTCTGCCATCAACGCCAGGGCAGAACCTGACGATCAGCGTTATCGTACGCGATGTCAATAACGTAGCGATGGAAGGCGTCACCGTCATTTTGTCGTCTGATTCAGGCATATTAACGATCCCGGATCCGGTTACGGACGCGAGCGGCATAGTCTTCGCTGCATTGAATGCTGGTGGCGACCGGACGAACAGAGCGATCACTGTCACTGCCGATGCAAACGGTATTCTTGGCAGTGTCACGGTCAATGTTATTGGCACAACACTTTCGATCTCAGGCCCGACCGCGCTGCCGCAAGGCGATTCGGCGACCTATACGGTCGTTCTGGCAGATTCCTCTGGTATCGGTATCGCCGGACAAACAGTCGACGTTACCTCGAGCAGTGGCAATACGTTGGCGGCAACCAGCCTGACGACCGATACCGGTGGGCAGGCACAGGTGGATGTAACAGCATCTGCTCCCGGCCTGGATACGCTAACGGCAACAGCACTTGGCCTGACAGCGACGCAGGATCTCAACGTATCAGATGACAGTTTCGCATTGACTGCGCCGGTGGCTGGCGATGAAATCATCCTGAACACGGTTACGCAGGTCGATCTCACCTGGACTATTGGTGGCGTGCCGCAGGCGGGCCAGACTATCTCATTCAGCGCCACTCGCGGCGCTTTAAGCAACTTCACCGCGGTAACCAATGCTGCCGGTATAGCAACGGTAACTATTGCGTCGACCAACGCAGGACCTGCGGTTATAAGCGCAGCCAATGCAGCCGGTACCTCTACCCAGGTAGAGGTCGAGTTTGTAGCGGATACACCGAACAGTATCGATATACAGGCAAGCCCCTTCACCATTGGTCCTGCCGAGCAGAGTACGATTACGGCTGTCGTCAGGGATGCATCCAATAACCTGGTTAAGAATGCAGTCGTGTTATTTGACTTGCAGGATGTGACCGGAGGCCAGTTGTCGGTTGCCTCGGCTGTCACGGACAGCCAGGGTCGGGCACAAACATTTTATACTGCCAGCTCAACGACCAGTGCCAACAGCGGCGTGATAATTACCGGAACAGTGCAATCGAATCTGGCGATTAACAGCAGTGTTGCATTGACGGTCGCACAGCGAGAGTTATTCCTCTCGATTGGTACCGGTAATTCGATATTCGAGCCAAATACAGCGCAGTACCGGGTTGAATTCGCCATCCAGGTCAGTGATTCGCAAGGAAACGGCGTAGAAGGCGTTACGGTACAGGCTGGTATATTGTCAAACTCTTACGCCAAAGGATTTTGGTTCTATGACACACTGGCGTCTTCCTGGGTACAGAACATAACCGCGGCACCTTGTGCAGACGAGGACGTAAATCGCAACGGCGTATTGGATGCGGGCGAAGACTTTAACAGCAGTGGCCGCATTGAAGCAGGAAACATAGCGACAGTGACTGCCCAAAACGGCAACGGCGGCACGTTTATGTCGGATGCTTCAGGATTTGGCATTGTCGACGTCATCTATCCGCAAGATCACGCCCGCTGGGTGGAGGTAACCCTCGAAGCGACGACTTCAGTGCAGGGCACCGAGTTCGCCGAAGCCAGCAACTTCGTCCTGCCAATCAATGGCGACGATGTTAATGACGAGAATGAAAACCCGCCGGGAGTTATCAGCCCGTTTGGCAGCGGCGGTATGGCACCAACCTGCGCTGATACGCTCTAAGAAGATGAAAAGAAAGCCAACCTTCGGGTTGGCTTTCTCACCTTCCTCAAGAACTGATGAAACATCCGAAAAACCTGTTTCTTGTTGGCCCGATGGGTGCCGGAAAATCGGCTGTCGGCCGCCAGCTTGCACGCCTGACGCATCTTGATTTTGTTGATAGTGATGAGGAAATCGAATCGAGGACCGGCGTAGACATCCCGTTCATCTTTGAAAAAGAAGGCGAAGAGGGCTTTCGCACGCGTGAAAGCAAGGTCATCGACGAACTGTCATTACGAGAAGGCATTGTGATGGCAACCGGTGGCGGCGCTGTTGTCGATCCGGAAAGTCGTAGTCGACTGGGGGGGCGAGGATTCGTTGTCTACCTGTATACCAGCGTCAAGCAACAACTTGAACGCACTCAAAGAGGGCGCAACAGGCCAATGCTGGAAAACGGTGACAGAGAAAAGATCCTTGAGGAACTGATGGAAATGCGTGATCCCATGTACCGGGAAATCGCCGACCTTATCGTCGATACTGACGGACGCAGGGTTCAAACCGTTGCGCGCGAGATCCACGAAGCGCTCTGAAAGTAAATATCGCCCGCTGGGCGGGCTCCTACAATTCTAATTGGCAATGTAGGAGCCCGCCCAGCGGGCGATATTTGCTTTCAGATTGCGGTAGTCTTTGTCGCCTGAATACTCACGGTAAGCTACTTTGACGAAATCCCAGATATTGACTGTCGATCTCGGCGAACGCAGCTACCCAATAATTATTGGTAGCGGCCTGCTGGGCGACTTCGACCTTTCGTCTTATTTACAGGGTCCGGACTGCCTGATCGTCACCAATGAAACGGTAGGCCCGTTGTACCTGGAGCGGTTGCTGGAGAGCTTTAACGGCAACTACAGCACCATTTCCCTGCCAGATGGCGAAAAGTACAAGACCAGCAAAAGTGCCGCGTCTGTCATAGACAAGCTCGTGGCCCGATCTGCAAATCGTGACACAACCGTTGTAGCGTTGGGTGGCGGTGTTGTAGGCGACATCGCCGGTTTTGCGGCAGCCTGCTACATGCGTGGCGTTGCATTCATACAGGTACCAACAACACTGCTGGCGCAGGTAGATTCAGCGGTCGGCGGCAAGACCGGCGTCAATCATCCCGGCGGCAAGAACCTGATCGGTGCTTTTCACCAACCCCAGGTCGTCCTTATCGATACGGACACGCTTGATACCTTGCCGGAGCGTGAGCTAAAAGCGGGACTTGCCGAGGTTATAAAATACGGAGCGATCGCGGACGAGGAGTTTTTTAGCTGGCTGGAACTGAACATGTCTGCGCTGCTGCAGAAAGACTCAGCGGCACTTGTCTATGCGATTACGCGCTCATGTGAGTTGAAGGCACAGATAGTCGCAGAGGATGAACGTGAAGCCGGTAAACGCGCCCTGCTTAATTTTGGTCACACGTTCGCGCATGCGATCGAGAACTCCCTTGGTTATGGCGAGTGGCTGCACGGTGAAGCAGTGGCCGCGGGTATGCTGATGGCGGCAACCATGAGTGATATCGATCAGGCTCAACAGCAGCGACTCAAGTCCCTGTTGCAAAACGCGGGGCTACCAACAGTGCCGCCTGCCATTAGCGCTGAAAAGCTGCGCGAAGCAATGCAACTGGATAAGAAAGTGCAGGCGAAGCAAATTCGCCTCGTGCTTTTACACAGATTGGGCGACGCATATCTAAGCTCCGACTACCCGGATGAGCGTTTAGATGCAGTCCTCAGCGGGGCGCGTGGCTGAGATGAGTGTTTCGCTGGGCACACTGGCGCCATACGCAGCCTTTGAGGAGCACGGTAAAGGCAGGCGCTATGCCGAGCCGAGTGCACCCTACCGCGGCGAGTACCAGAGAGACCGGGACCGCATCATCCATTCAACTGCGTTTCGCCGCCTCGTCTACAAAACCCAGGTTTTTGTGAATCATGAGGGCGATCTCTATCGCACGCGACTTACGCACTCTCTGGAAGTGGCGCAGATCGCCCGAACGGTGGCTCAGGCATTGCGCTTGAATGAAAGGCTTGTAGAGGCCATCAGTCTTGCCCATGATCTCGGCCATACGCCGTTTGGCCACGCAGGCCAGGATGCGCTGAATGCTTGTATGCGGGAATTTGGCGGCTTCGAACACAATCTGCAGTCGCTGCGGGTTGTCGACGAACTCGAGGAAAAATACGCGGGCTTCCCGGGCCTCAATCTTACCTACGAAACGCGCGAGGGCATCCTGAAGCATTGCTCAGCAAAGAATGCCCGTGAACTTGGAGATATAGGACAGCGTTTCCTCGACCGTAACCAGCCCGGGCTCGAAGCGCAGATCGCGAATATTGCGGATGCTATTGCTTACAACAATCACGATGTTGATGATGGATTTCGTGCCGAACTACTAAGCCTCGACGAGCTGCGCCAGCAGGGTTTATTCAACGAACAATACCTCGAAGTGCAGGAAACCTACCCACAGCTTGGGGGCAGGCGTCTGATCTATGAAATTATCCGTCGCATGATCAACAAAGTGGTCACAGATCTCATCGATACTACGCAACAACGTATTGATGCGATCGCCCCCGGATCAATACAGGATGTTCGCGAACATAAGGAGCCCATCGTGGCGCTTAGCGAGGACGTATTCGAGATGCATACTTCGCTCAAGCGATTCCTCAATAAGAAGCTGTATCAACACGACAAAGTCCGCGAGATGACCGATAAAGCCAAGGCAATGGTAGAGGTGCTCTTCGAGCGCTATATGACCGATCCAGGGCAGTTGCCGGCGGATTTTTCGGTGCGGGCGAGCGCTGCTGCCGACAACACGCCTGAGAAAGCAAGAGTCGTTGCCGATTATATCGCGGGCATGACCGATCGCTTCGCAATTGCAGAATACGATCGACTTAATTGATAGAATGCGCGGCGAATTCATTTCCTCAGGCTATTTAGTGTGACATACAAATCAATCGCCACCAACGAGCGCCTAATCTTTGCCATGGACGTAGCCGATTGCGACCAGGCACGCGTACTCGCTGACGAGCTCGGCGATTCGGTCGTATTTTACAAACTCGGTCTGGAGCTGATGATGAGTGGCGGCTACTTCGAGCTGCTGGACTGGATGCTGGCGCGCGACAAGAAAGTGTTCGCCGACCTGAAATTCTTCGACATCCCGGCAACGGTCGGTTCTGCAGTCAGGCAGCTAAAAGATCGTGGTGCAAGTTGTGTCACCGTGCATGGTAACCAGTCGATTATGGAAGCTGCAGCAGAAAACAAGGGTGACAATTTGAAGGTGCTCGCTGTCACGGTCCTGACCAGTCTCGATCGCGGTGATCTGGATGATCTTGGTTTTGATTGCGACGTGGGGGCACTGGTTTTGTCCCGCGCCAGGCGTGCGTTCGAAGCCGGATGTGACGGTGTAATATCGTCCGGGCTGGAGGTGCCGCAGTTACGTGAGCACGTGGATGCGAAACTACTGGTTGTTACCCCCGGTATCCGACCGGTTGACAATAAACCGAGCGGCGACCAAAAACGCGTAGTCAGCGTCGAGCAGGCCTTCAGGAATGGCGCAGATCATATCGTCGTGGGCCGGCCAATTCGCGACGCAGCAAGCCCAAGAGCGGCGGCCGAGGCAATACAATCAACGATAGCAACAACAATGGCGGAGCTCTGACCTGTGGCAGCACCACTCAAAAACGATTTATTGATTCGTGCCTTGCTGCGCGAGCCCGTGTCCCGCACGCCGGTGTGGATAATGCGCCAGGCTGGTCGTTACCTGCCCGAGTATCGCGCGGTGCGCGAGAAGGCCGGCGATTTTATGAGCGTGTGCTCGAACCCCGAGCTCGCCTGCGAGGTTACTCTGCAGCCGCTGCGCCGATTCAAGCTTGATGCCGCAATCCTGTTTTCCGACATACTGACAATTCCCGATGCGCTTGGTCTGGGTCTTTATTTCGAGACCGGTGAGGGGCCAAAATTTCGCAATCCGGTGTCTACCGAGAGGGAGATTAAAAATCTTGCCATACCCGATGTCACCGAGAAACTGGGCTACGTCTTTGACGCAGTATCGTTGATCCGCCGTGAGCTTGACGGACAGGTACCCTTGATCGGTTTCGCCGGCAGCCCGTGGACGGTTGGTACGTACATGGTGGAAGGCGGCTCGAGCAGGGAGTTTACGAAAATTAAGGGTCTTGCCGCTGAAAATCCGGCATTACTGGAGCACATGCTTGATGTTGTAGCAGCGATGACGACGGACTACCTGAATGCCCAGATTAACGCCGGTGCACAGGCCATCATGATTTTCGATACCTGGGGCGCTGCCCTCGAGCTGGATGACTACCGTCGCTTTTCGCTGGCAGGAATGCAACGCATTGTCGATGGTCTGCAAAGAGAAAAAGATGGTGTAAGAATTCCCGTTATTCTTTTCACCAAGGGCGCCGGCTCCATGCTGAAAGAAATGGTAGCGACCGGATGCGACGCACTGGGCGTCGACTGGACCACCGATCTTGATCAGGCGCGCGAGTTCACGGGAGACAAGGTCGCGTTGCAAGGCAACTTGAATCCCGCGGTCTTAAGGGAATCACCGGCTGTTATTGAACAGGGTGTCGCAGATGTGCTGGCCAGTTACGGTAACGGTCCGGGGCATGTGTTCAATCTAGGGCATGGGATAACGCCGGATATTGATCCTGATCATCTTGGCGTATTGGTTGATGCTGTGCACAGGTTGAGCCCGGCGTATCATTCGTAATATTCGCGGCCAGTCCGCCTTCACCTTTGTTATTGCGATTATGGCTGGTGCGGACTGACATTTATTGCACTAAAGATCAATTTG
>CAYOHF010000017.1:0-43606 GCA_964403695.1 uncultured Woeseiaceae bacterium
CATTGCTAATTAGCAATGTAGGAGCCCGCCCAGCGGGCGATTGCGGGATATTCAATTCAACCTGATGCTTCATCCGGGCACCAATTTTGAGTTTTTGGGACAGCAGTGAGCCATACGTCGATATGCTCCGAACCAATTGCATTGGACCGTAGCATGTACTAGCCTGTATATACAACCATCGATCGAGACAATCATGACCCGACTATTTGCCAGGAAAGCGTTGCTCGCAGGAGGCTGGGCGCAGAATGTGCGCCTCGAGGTCGCCGCCGGCAAGATCTCGTCCGTGGCAGCTGACACCCGACTCGAAAAGGACGATCTCGAAGTCGGCATCGTCATCCCGGGCCTGGTGAATGCACACAGTCATGCCTTTCAACGTTTGCTGGCCGGTCACACCGAGCAGCGCGGCCCGGCTGGCAAAGACAATTTCTGGACCTGGCGAACACGCATGTATGCGCTGGCCGGACTCGTCGACGCCGAAGCGTTGTTCGCCATTGCATGTCAGGCCTATACGGAAATGGTCGCGACCGGCTACACCGCTGTGGCGGAGTTTCATTACCTGCACAATGAACCTGGCGACAAAGGTGCGTCGGAGGCGATGTTTGACGCCATTGTCGCCGCGGCCAGCGAAAGCGGTATTCGGCTCACATTCGTTCCGGTTCTCTACGAAAGGGCAGGTTTCGATGAACCTGATCCAACCACACAGCAGAAACGTTTTGCACGTACCGTGGATGAGTTCATAGCACACTATGAGTCAGCCAGCAGCCAGGCGCGGAAATCCACTGGCGAGGGCTTTCGGGTTGGCATCGGTGCACACAGCTTGCGGGCGGTGTCTGCAGATTCGCTAACCAGGATAGCCGCAGTTGCGAAAGCTGATTCCGTACCAATGCACATTCACATTGCTGAACAACAACGTGAAGTGGATCAATGTCTCGATGCGTACGATGCGCGACCCGTCGAATGGTTGTACGACAACCAGGACATCGATGAAAACTGGTGCCTGGTACATGCGACGCATATCGACGAGCGTGAAATCAAGGCGATTACCGATTCCGGGGCGGTGGTCTGTTTGTGCCCAAGTACGGAGGCCAATTTAGGCGACGGTCTTTTCCCGTTACAAACCTATCTCGAAAACGGCGGACGCATCGCAATCGGTTCGGACAGCCACGTTTCGATTAATCCGTTCGAGGAATTACGCTGGCTCGAGTATGGGCAGCGATTGATTTCGCAAAGCAGAAACATCGCAGCGATCCGCCAGCAACAAACAGGACGCAGCCTTTTCGAGATGGCGCTTGATGGCGGCGCATTGGCCGGCGGCGAACCTGGCGGACATATTAAAACGGGTGCGCTCGCGGACCTGGTAGTACTGGACGACGACAGCCCTATGCTGGTCGGGCATACAACGCGTTCCCTGCTCGATGCGCTGGTGTTCTCCGGTTTCACGCTGCCGATAGACAGGGTCATGGTGCATGGCAAGTGGCAGGTTGTGGACGGCCGGCATAACAATGAGCAAGCATCGCGACAGGCTTACGCTGCCATTGCGAACAAACTCAAGTTTGACGGGGCGGAGTCGTGAGCGTGCAGAGCACGCCCCGCTACCGGCAGCTCAAGGAGCTGATCATCGGGCAAATATCCAGCGGCGAACTGCAACCGAGCGACCGGGTGCCGTCGGAAAACGAGCTGGTTGATGCAACCGGCGTATCGCGAATGACGGCGAATCGTGCACTCAGAGAGCTCAACGATGAAGGCTACGTTGAGCGTGTTGCCGGCGTCGGCACTTTCGTCGCCGACCTCAAAGCCGTATCGCATGTCCTTGAGGTGCGAAATATTGCCGATGAGGTTGCGTTGCGTGGACATGTGCACTCTGCAAATGTATTGCAACAAAAACGCGTGCAGGCAGATGCGAAAATCGCGGCTGCGCTGGATATTGATATTGGCGCGGCCGTTTTTCATATAGAGCTTATTCACCATGAGAGTGGCATAGCGATTCAAATTGAAGACCGCTTTGTTCTGGCGGAGTTTGCGCCACAGGTTCTCGAGCAGGACTTTAGCGCCGTGACGCCGAGTGCCTACCTGAGCTCAATATCGCCGCTGCAGGAGGCAGAGCATGTAGTGCGTGCGGAAATGCCAGCGGAAAATGTCAGGGAGTATCTGGAGATGGGCGCACAGGAGCCGTGCCTCGTCGTTACAAGAAGAACCTGGGTGCACGGTCGCCCGGTTAGTTTTGCAAATCTCTACCACCCAGGCAGTCGTTTCGAACTGTCCGGCCATTACGTCCCACCAGGAACTGAGGCGCAGGTAAAGCGCCGTCTTAGCGGAGCCAATACGAATGACTAACAAGAATGCGCGCATTATCAAGGCGCCGACCGGTACAAAGTTGCAGGCCAAAAGCTGGTTGACAGAAGCACCGTTACGCATGCTCATGAACAACCTTGATCCGGAGGTTGCGGAACGACCGGAGGACCTGGTCGTGTATGGCGGCATTGGCAAGGCGGCGAGAAACTGGGAATGTTTCGACGCCATCGTTGCAAAACTTCGTGAGCTGGAAAATGACGAAACCCTGCTTATCCAGTCCGGCAAGCCGGTTGGTGTTTTCAGGACACATGAAAATGCGCCGCGCGTATTGATTGCAAATTCAAATCTCGTCCCGGCCTGGGCCAACTGGGAGCATTTTCGTGAACTCGATCGCAAAGGTCTGATGATGTTCGGTCAGATGACCGCCGGGTCGTGGATTTATATTGGCAGCCAGGGAATCGTGCAGGGCACCTACGAAACATTTGTTGAAATGGGCCGGCAGCATTATGGCGGCAATTTGGCCGGCAAGTGGATATTGACGGCGGGGCTCGGCGGTATGGGCGGTGCGCAGCCACTGGCAGCGACAATGGCGGGCGCGTCGCTACTGGCTGTTGAATGCCAGGCGGATCGAATCGAGAAGCGACTTGAGACCGGTTACATCGATAAGCGCGCCGATACTCTGGACGAAGCGCTGGCGATAATCGATGCGTCTGTCGCAAGCAAAGAACCTGTATCAGTGGGCCTGCTGGGCAATGCAGTTGACGTTCTGCCTGAACTGCTGAAACGCGGTATCAGACCGGATGCGGTCACTGATCAGACCTCGGCACATGATCCGGCCAACGGTTACCTGCCCGGCGGATGGAGCGTCGCTGAATGGCTCGAAAAACGTGAATCCGATCCGGATGCGGTCGCTGCTGCGGCAAAGGAATCTATGGCCGTGCATGTTGCGGCGATGCTTGAATTTCACAGTGCTGGCGTGCCGACTTTTGACTACGGCAACAACATTCGTCAGGAGGCGTTCAATAAAGGCGTCAAGAATGCATTCGACTTTCCCGGCTTCGTACCGGCATATGTACGACCACTTTTTTGCCGCGGCATAGGGCCGTTTCGCTGGGTCGCGCTTTCGGGCGATCCGGAAGATATTTACAAAACAGATCAGAAGGTCAAAGAACTGATTCCGGATGATGCCCATTTACACCACTGGCTGGATGCTGCGCGCGAGCGGATTCAGTTCCAGGGGCTGCCGGCACGAATCTGCTGGGTCGGTCTCGGGCAAAGGGATCGGCTGGGCCTTGCGTTCAATGAAATGGTGCGCACTGGTGAGTTGAAGGCGCCGGTCGTGATTGGCCGGGATCATCTGGACAGTGGTTCGGTGGCAAGCCCAAACCGGGAAACGGAAGCGATGCAGGACGGCTCGGATGCGGTGTCTGACTGGCCGTTGTTAAATGCGCTATTGAGTACAGCGAGCGGCGCAACCTGGGTGTCTTTTCATCATGGTGGTGGTGTCGGCATGGGCTACG
Organism: uncultured Woeseiaceae bacterium; assembly: GCA_964403695.1. Lineage (GTDB taxonomy): Bacteria > Pseudomonadota > Gammaproteobacteria > Steroidobacterales > Woeseiaceae > SZUA-117. The sequence continues at coordinate 3,813 of CAYOHF010000017.1, forward strand.
CACAACATGCCGGGCTGGTCATCGTTTGTGACGGCAGCAAGGAGGCCGATGCACGGATCGCCCGTGTTTTGTGGAATGACCCCGCCACCGGTGTCATGCGACATGCCGACGCCGGCTATCAGGACGCGATCGATTGTGCGCGCGAAAATAATCTCGACCTGCCAATGATTAACACAGCGGAGACCGGGGAATGACAACGGCACTCAAAATCGATGAAAAGCCGTTGTCCCTTGCCGAATTGCGAAAATCCTGGGAAGGACCGGTTCGGGTATCTCTTGGTGATGCGGCACTACAGCGTGTAAGGGCAGCACAGGCAAAAATCGCGTCGGTGCTGGAAAGTGGTGAGCAGGTTTATGGCGTCAATACCGGTTTTGGCCAGTTGGCGCAGGTTCGAATCAGCGACGACGAGCTCGAGCACCTGCAAAGGAACCTGATTCGCTCTCATGCTGTTGGCGTAGGGCCATTGTTGTCCGATGATGTCGTGCGCCTGATCATGGTCATGAAAGTCAAAGCGTTGGCACGTGGACACTCTGGAGTGCGGCCGGAATTGATTGACGCTATCTGCGCGCTTTTGAACAACGATATTTATCCGGCCATTCCGTCCAAGGGTTCAGTTGGCGCTTCCGGTGACCTGGCACCACTGGCACACATGGCAAGAGTCCTTATCGGAATTGGCAGTGTACGGATTGGCGGCCAGGAGCTGCCAGCCGAACAAGCCCTCGTTAGCGCCGGGCTGGAGCCAATTACGCTGGCGCCGAAAGAGGGCCTTGCGTTGCTCAACGGTACGCAGGTATCGACGGCGCTGGCGCTCGCTGCCGCGTTTCGCACGGAGCATGTCCTGGCTGCCGCAGTGACAGCAGGTGCCATGTCGGCAGATGCAATCAAAGGTTCGGACACGCCATTTGATGATCGCGTACAACAGGTTCGCGGCCATGCCGGCCAGATCGCCGTAGCGGCACAACTCAGAACGCTCCTGGATGGCAGTGACATTCGCGCCTCGCATGTTGATTGCAAGAGAGTCCAGGATCCGTATTCCATTCGGTGTCAGCCCCAGGTCATCGGTGCTTGCCTCGACGTATTGCGACACGTTTGCGAAGTTCTGCATACAGAAGCAAGCGCAGTTACTGACAACCCGCTCGTATTTGCAGAAACGGACGCAGTCCTGTCCGGTGGCAATTTTCACGCGGAGCCCGTCGCGTTCGCGGCAGATTACCTGGCACTCTCCATAGCGGAGATCGGATCTTTGTCAGAGCGGCGCATTGCATTGTTGATTGATACGCACCTGAGCGGCTTGCCGGCGTTCCTGGTAAAAGACGGCGGCCTCAATTCCGGCTTTATGATGGTGCAGGTAACGGCGGCGGCCCTTGCCTCGGAAAACAAGGCGCTCGCGCATCCGGCGAGTGTCGACAGTATTCCTACATCAGCAAACCAGGAAGATCATGTGAGCATGGCGACATTTGCCGCCAATCGCCTGCATACGATGCTGGATAATGTAGCGTTCATCGTGGCCATCGAGTTGCTGGCTGCGACACAGGGTATTGAATTCCACCATCCGCAGCAAAGCTCGGCCGCACTCGAGAAAGTGGTGGCGATAATTCGCGAGGTGTCACCACCTTACGAAGAGGACAGGTCTTTGAAGACGGACATTGACAGCGTTTCGCAAATGATTAACGCTGGTCAATTCTGCGTCCATAGCAAGACGATTTTGCCGAGCTTCAACGAATGACAAGTGTATTTACCTTCAGTGAGGGCGATTCGCCGTTACTCATCAGCATTCCGCACGATGGACGCCACCTGGCACCTGGCCAGGTGGATCGAATGACCCAAGCGGGGCGTGCGCTGCCGGACACGGACTGGCATGTGCGAAAACTATATGATTTCGCCACTGATCTGGGTGCCAGTGTTCTCGCCGCCAACTATTCGCGCTACGTTGTTGATCTCAACCGCGGTACAGACGACCTGGCACTCTACGAAGATCAGGCATCGACCGGATTATTCCCGGACAAAACATTCGACGGAAAAGACATTTATAACTCCGGCGAGGTGGTTTCTTCACAGGAGCAGCAGCAGAGAATCAGCGCATATTGGCGGCCCTACCATGAGCGCATAGCAACGACACTGGTAAAGCTGCGACAAAAACATGGTTATGCACTGCTGTGGGATGCACATTCAATTCCAGGCGAATTGCCGTCACTTTTTCGGGGTATTTTGCCGGATCTCAATATTGGCACAAATGATGGTTTAAGCTGCGGTAAGGGATTTGTTACCTCAATAATGCAAATAGCAGAAGCGTCAGACTATTCTGTGGTTCTCAATGAACGTTTCCGCGGTGGCTTCATTACGCGCCAATACGGCGCACCTGACGGTGGCATCCACGCAATTCAACTCGAGTTATCCCAGCGCAATTACATGGACGAAAAAACATTGAGCTATCAGGACGATCGGGCGGTCAAACTGGCGGACAGTATCAGGAGCCTGATGAAAGCCTTTATTCAGGCAGGAGAAGACTCGCTGGTTAATGGTGCCAGTGATTATGTCGAGGATCGTGCTTAACAGCCGTTTATTCAGCTACCCTTCAGCATGCTGTTGGCATACTGCGACCTCTATTAAGGTGGTCGTGGTCTGGGCTATCATTGAACAATTAGTCTCATTCGCAACAGGAACCCAGGGTCATGAGAAAACTAAGCAATTCATTTTTTAGCGTCGTTTTGTTGGCTGTATTTGTTATGCCAGCAACGGCACTGGCCGTCGATTCCGCAGCGGTTGTGGATGCCAAGGTGAACGATGCGATCGCCAATTTCAAAAAAGAGGTCAAGGGTGCCGACGTATTCCTCGGCCAGGCGGCAGGCTACCTCGTATTTCCCCGGGTGATTAAGGTCGGCATTGGTATTGGCGGTGAAACCGGTGACGGCGCGCTGCGAGTCCGCGGCAGGACGGCAGGCTATTATCGGACCTCAGCCGGGTCATTCGGCTTTCAACTTGGCGCCCAGGCTAAATCCATCGTAATCGCATTCATGACTAAGGAATCGCTGGATAAATTCGTTAACAGTTCCGGCTGGAAAGTTGGCGTCGATGGATCAGTCGCGCTGATTGATCTCGGTGCCGGCAAGTCCATCGACTCTGCCAACATCAAGGATCCTGTGGTTGGCTTTGTTTTTGGCTCCAAGGGGCTGATGTACAACCTGACTCTTGAAGGCTCGAAGATCGCCAAGGTCGAGAGAGAATAGGCGAATCCGGTACATATCGTAGGAGCGGCATCTTGCCGCGATCAGGGTCAATCGCGGCAAGATGCCGCTCCTGCGAGTGATCATTTTCTATTGCCAGACCAACAAGCGCCACCAGAAAACCATAACAACACGGCCAAAATAATATGCGGGAAGCCAAACCGAAACCGCAGAAGCCATCATTTCTTACACGCATGGCGAACCGCGGCAGGGAATTCAAAAGCCTGGGGCAGTTACTGGCAAAGGAGCCGCGGGCGTTTCCCGGTGCACTACTAAAAGTTTTGCGACGCTCCGTCCGTACTATCTGGGATGCGAGAGGCGGCGGATATTATGCCTGTGGCTTCGTCCTGACTTTTATCTGGCTTGAAATCACGATGTTCATCGAGGACATTGCCGAATCAACCGGCATCGCTGATTTTTTCGGTGAGCAGCTGCTCGAAATGCTGTTTCGTTTTATCGGTGAGTCATTCTTAAACACGATCTGGGCTTTCATGTGGCCCGTCTATGTCATTCAGATTTCACCACCATGGGGCATTGCGATTTTCGTGCTCATGGGTTTGCTCTTCAAAAACTTCCTTAAAGAGCCAATCGAGCTGTGGCTGTTCCATGATGACGACGCCACGCAGGGCGAGGCACACTCTGACAGCTGAATACGGGGACAGTTAATTTATCTCTACTATTAGATAAGTTAACGGTCGCCCAAACCCTCGGCATTCATAGTCTCTTGTTGCCCGGAACTATTAATATAATCATCCTGAGCAATGGTCGTCGATTGTAGGAATACCAATAATAAACGGGCAAAAAACAGGTTTTAATAGCAGTTATCATTCTATTCTGATTGGCTCGAACGAGCTGGATGGCTCAAAGTCGAAATGCCTGTGAGCAACCCTGGCGAATTTGATTCTCGCTACATATTCCAGACACTGTATACGTTGCATCCTGGTCTGGTGTCAGCGATGCTTTGACAATAACAACACGGCGATCGTGGGAGTTTCAATCATGCACAGACTTATAGTGGTCCTGTCTTTGGCGTTCGGTACGGCACTTGCGGCTGACGAGGTCGACAACAACGTCTTTCTCAATACCGACATTTTTGAGCTGGAGGTTGCGACGGATCCGCAGATTTCGCCTGACGGCTCGCAAATTGCCTATGTTCGTCGCTCGATGGACATTATGACGGACAAGCCGCGGTCGAACATCTGGGTTATCGACAGTTCCGGACAAGAGCATCGACCCCTTAAGTCCGGGGCGGATTCTTACACCAGTCCACGCTGGTCACCCGAGGGTGACAGGCTGGCGTATGTTTCGAGTGCGGAGGGGCGCGGAGCTGAACTGTATGTGCGCTGGATGGACACCGGCCAGACAGCATTGCTGAGCAACCTGTCGGCGACGCCCACCTCGATCTCCTGGTCACCTGATGGCAGGCAAATCACGTTTTCGGCTTTCGTCAAGGGAGAAGCGACAACCCTGGCGAAACCACCCGCAACGCCGGAGGGAGCTGAGTGGGCGCCACCCGTAATCGTAATCGATGCCGTGCAGTATCGCGCCGACGGCCGCGGCTACCTTGAGCAGGGTTTCAATCAGATTTTCGTTATCCCGGCAGAGGGCGGCACGCCGCGACAGATCTCGTCCGGTGAATTCAATCACAACGGTCCGCTAGCGTGGTCACCGGATGGCGACACGATCATTCTTTCCGCAAATCGATTGGACGACTGGGAATATCAGCCCCTGCAATCCGAGTTATGGTCGATCGACGTCAACACGGGTGCAATGCAACCACTCACGGATCGGGTAGGCCCCGATGCTGCGCCGGTTTATTCGCCGGACGGCTCGAAGATTGCCTATCTCGGCTACGATGATCGCAAGATGGGTTATCACAACAGCAACGTCTATGTGATGGATACGGCGGATGGATCGACACAGGCATTGACCGATGATCTGGATCGCGCTGTCGAAGGCGTGCAATGGGCCGGCGGTTCAAACCGGCTGTACATTCAGTACGATGATCACGGTAAACGCTACCTGGCGACACTGGGGCTCAACGGTAATATTGATACGATTGCCGATGACCTGGGGAGTACCAGCCTGGGACGCCCCTATACAAGTGGCGGTTTCTCAGTGGCGGAAGACGGTGCTTATGCCTATTCAGTTAGCAGGCCCGATCGACCGGCAGATATCGCGAGTGGCAAACGCGGCCGCGACGCGACGCGCCTGACAGACCTGAATAACGATCTTTTCTCACACAAGACGCTGGGCGAAGTTGAGGAGATCACCTGGATGTCGTCGGTTGGTGATCATGAAATCCAGGGCTGGATTGTCACGCCGCCAAATTTTGATGCTGACAAGAAGTACCCGTTCATACTGGAGATTCATGGTGGGCCATTCGCGGCATACGGGCCCCATTTTTCTGCCGAGATACAATTGTATGCAGCGGCAGGCTATGTCGTTTTGTATACCAACCCACGTGGATCTACCAGCTACGGTGACGAGTTCGCGAATGAAATTCATCACAACTACCCGGGGCAGGATTACGACGACCTGATGTCAGGTGTAGATGCTGTCATTGCGAAGGGCTATGTGGATGATGAACAGTTGTTTGTTACCGGTGGCTCGGGGGGCGGCGTTTTGAGCGCATGGATTGTTGGTAAGACTGATCGCTTTGCCGCTGCAGCCGTTGCCAAGCCGGTAATAAACTGGACCAGTACGGTGCTGACAACTGATATTGCAGCGTTCATGCCAATGTACTGGTTCGCCAAACCACCCTGGGAAGACCAGGAGAGTTATTGGCAACGTTCGCCGCTGTCCTTGGTTGGCAATGTTTCGACGCCGACCATGCTGTTAACAGGCGAGAGCGATCATCGCACGCCGATCCCTGAATCCGAACAGTTCTACCAGGCACTTAAACTCCGGAAAGTAGATTCAGCGATGGTGCGCGTACCCGAAGCATCGCACGGCATCGCAGGCCGGCCATCACACCTGATCGCGAAGGTCGACAACATCCTCGCGTGGTTTGCCAAATACCGAACGGAATAGCGCTTCTCAAAAATTTCTGAAGGAAATCTTCATGAAAAAAGCAGTACTGAATGGTTTTTTGCTGCTGGCAATCGGGCTTGCGGGTTGCAGCGCAGAAACACCGAACGCTGCGAACGCTCAACTGGACTACCCGGAATCAGACATGGTCGAACACGTCGATAACTATCATGGCACCGAAGTTGCCGATCCTTACCGCTGGCTGGAAGATGACGTGCGTGAAAGTGACGCTGTCAAAAACTGGGTGGATGCGCAAAACGACGTGACGTTCGCCTATCTGGCCACGATTCCGGAACGTGAACTGATCAGGCAACGCATGACGGAGTTGTGGGATTACGAGCGCTTTGGATTGCCGACAAAAGCAGGGCAACGCTATTTCTATTCCTATAATGATGGTCTGCAAAACCAGAATGTGATCTATACACAGACCAGCCTCGACGCAGAGCCCGAGTTGCTGATCGATCCTAATGGCTGGTCCGACGATGGCACGGTCGCACTGGCTGCCTATTTCCCGAGTCCTGACGGTCGTTATTTTGCCTACCTGGTGCAGGATGGGGGTTCAGACTGGCGCGAGGGTAAAGTGCTGGATGTGGAAACCGGCGAAGTCCTCGACGATCACCTGGAATGGATGAAATTCACCAACATCTCCTGGGCTGGTGACAATTCCGGTTTCTACTATGCGCGATTTCCCGCGACCTCGGCAGAAGATAAGTTTCAGTCATTGAATAAGCACCAGGCGGTCTATTTTCACAAGCTCGGCAATCCGCAGGCCGAAGATGAAGTCGTCTATAGCCATCCAGATAATCCAGACTGGTTGTTTGGCAACGCGGTGACCGACGATGGTGAACACCTCATCATCGTTGTTGCCCTCGGCACGGATGATCGTTATCAGATCATCCATCAGGACCTGACTGACCCTGACGCGCAACCGGAAATGATCATCGAGGGTTTCGATTTTGACTACAACCTGATCGGCAATATTGGCAATGAGCTGTATTTCCGTACCAATAACAATGCGCCACGAAATCGCCTGATCACCATAAATATGGACAACCCGGCACCCGAGCACTGGCGTGAAGTTATTGGCGAAGCAGGGGATGTACTCGATGGCGTAAGCCTTGTCGGCGGCAGAATTATCGCAGAGTACATGCAGGATGCCTGGTCGGTGATAAAAATCTTTGACCTGCAGGGCAACGTCGTTGGCAACGTGGATTTGCCCGGCATCGGTACTGCATCCGGTTTCCAGGGTAAGGCAGATGATGCCGAAACATTCTTCAGTTATTCAAGCTTCAATGCGCCGGGAATAATAAGCAGACTTGATGTCTCGACGGGCGAAGTCAACATATTCAAAGCACCGGACGTTGCTTTTGATCCAGGTGATTATGTTGTTGAACAGGTTTTCTACAAGTCGAAAGACGGTACGCGCATACCCATGTTCATTTCCCATCACAAAGACGTTGTCGCGGACGGCACGCGACCGACAATGTTGTACGGTTATGGTGGATTCAATATTTCATTGCAGCCGTCTTTTTCAACAACCCGACTGGCATGGATGGAGATGGGGGGGATTTATGCGGTTGCTAACATGCGCGGCGGCGGCGAATATGGTGAGGAATGGCACAAAGCCGGCACTAAATTACAAAAACAAAACGTCTTTGACGATTTTATTGCGGCAGGCGAGCACCTGATCGCCGAGGGTTACACCAGCCCGGACAAGCTTGCGATTTTTGGTGGCAGCAATGGTGGCTTGCTGGTGGGTGCGGTTACTAATCAGCGACCCGAATTGTTCGGCGCTGCAATACCCGCGGTCGGCGTCATGGATATGTTGCGCTTTCAAAATTTCACCGCCGGCAGATTTTGGGTTGATGACTATGGTTCCTCGGAAGACCCGGAGGAATTCGAGGCATTGCTGGCGTATTCGCCTTATCACAACGTCAAGGAAGGAGCGACATATCCGGCAATCCTGATAACCACTGCAGATACCGATGATCGCGTCGTTCCCGGGCATAGTTTCAAGTATGCAGCGGCTATTCAAAAGGCACAGGGTGGTGATGCGCCGGTATTAATTCGTATAGAAACGCGGGCCGGCCATGGCGCGGGTGTGCCGACAGACAAAGTTATTGAAGAATATGCAGATCGCTGGGCGTTCCTCGTAAGGAATCTTGATATGCGATTGCCGGAGGGTTACGCGGAATAAAGCGGGAACTGTTGCGTCGAGAGGTTTAAATCGGATATCGGAAGGAATACGGGGGATTACAGAGACAGTTTATTTATCTCTACTGGTGATTTGTTGAAAAAAGAGTTGGACAGACGGCCGTTGAACAATGGCTGTTCCCTGATGACGACGCCAGGTAGGGCGAGGCACACTCTGGCAGCTGACTGTGATCTTACGTCGTTTCGAGAATCTTCCCTTGTTTGCTGGCACGTTCGTCAAACTTTTGTTGCCATTTCGAACGATGCACAGCGGGTGCGACCTGCACCGCGGTGACTTTGTATTCCGGGCAGCTGGTTGCCCAGTCGCTGTATTCCGTTGTCACAACGTTGGCGCCGGTCTCGGGATCATGGAAGGTTGTGTAAACAACACCAGGCTGTACGCGTTCAGTAATAATGGCACTCAGCGTAATATCACCTTTGCGACTTGTGAGTGAGACCCGATCTCCTTCGTTAATGCCACGTGTTTCTGCATCATGCGGATGAATTTCCAGCAGATCTTCTTTGTACCAGATAACGTTCGGTGTGCGCCGGGTCTGTGCGCCAACATTGTATTGCGTAAGCGTGCGGCCAGTCGTTAACAGCAACGGAAACTTGCGATTCGTACGTTCTTCCGTCGGCACATAATCGGTTTCGATGAACAGTCCTTTTCCACGAACAAAACTATCGACGTGCATAATCGGCGTGCCCATCGGTGCACTATCGTTACAAGGCCATTGCACGCTGCCAACCCGATCCAGAAATTCAAAGGACACACCTTTGAATGTTGGCGTGAGCGTAGCGATTTCATCCATGATCTCGGCTTCCTTGGTATAATTCATTGGATAGCCGAGTGCCCGGGCAAGATTCTGCGTGACTTGCCACTCCGCCATGCCCTGGCGTGGTTTCATCACAGGGCGAACCCGGTTGATACGTCGCTCCGCATTGATGAATGTGCCGTCCTTTTCCAGAAACGATGTACCGGGCAGGAAAATGTGCGCAAACTTTGCAGTCTCATTCAAAAACAAATCCTGAACGACAATGCACTCCATATTGCCCAGCGCAGCTTCAACGTGCTGTGTGTTCGGGTCAGACTGTGCGATGTCTTCGCCCTGGATGTACATGCCTTTGTATTCTCCGGCAATGGCCGCATCGAACATGTTTGGAATACGATAGCCCGGTTCGGCGTCGATCTCTACGCCCCAGTTCTTTTCGAAAACGCCGCGAACAGCATCATCCTGAACCGGACGATAGCCCGGAAGTTCGTGCGGAAATGAGCCCATGTCGCAAGAACCCTGAACATTATTCTGTCCACGCAGTGGATTGACGCCACACCCGGAAAATCCAATATTGCCGGTCGCCATGGCGAGGTTGGCCATGCCCATAACCATGGTCGATCCCTGGCTGTGTTCAGTGACGCCGAGTCCGTAGTAAATGGCACCGCGGTCAGCATTGGCGTACAGCCTGGCGGCGGCGCGAATGTCCTTGGCGGCAACACCGGCGATTTCCGCGACGGCCTCTGGCGAATTCTCCGCTTTCAACATGCATTCTTTCCACGCCGCGAATGAATCCAGGTCGCAGCGTTCTTTGACGTACTCCTCGTCGAATAGATTCTCTTCGACAATGACGTGAGCCAGCGCATTTATAACCGGTACGTTGGTGCCCGGTAACAGCGGCAGGTGATAGTCGGCCTTGATATGTGGTGTGCGCACCATCTCGATCTTGCGCGGATCGATTACGATCAGCTTTGCGCCCTGGCGCAGCCGGCGTTTCATTTGTGATGCAAAAACCGGATGCCCGGCAGTTGGGTTGGCACCGATAATGACGATGACGTCAGCATCCATCACACTATTAAAAGGTTGTGTTCCTGCTGATGTGCCAAGCGTTTGTTTTAGCCCGTAGCCGGTCGGCGAATGACAAACGCGAGCGCAGGTATCCACGTTATTGTTGCCGAATGCGGCCCGCACGAGTTTCTGCACAACATAGACTTCTTCGTTGGTGCAACGAGATGATGTAATTCCGCCGACCGATTTGCGGCCATACTTTTTCTGGATTTCTTTGAACCGCGTAGCCGCATAGTCGATAGCTTCATCCCAGCTGACTTCGCGCCACGGGTCATCGACCGATTCACGAATCATCGGTTCAAGTACGCGTTCCTGGTGTGTCGAATAACCCCAGGCGAAACGCCCTTTGACACAGCTGTGCCCCTGGTTAGCCTGGCCATCTTTGTGCGGGGTCATGCGTACAACCTGGTCGCCCTTCATGTCGGCTTTGAATGAACAGCCGACGCCGCAGTAGGCGCAAGTCGTGAGAACGCTGTGCTCCGGCTGGCCATTATCGATGATAGATTTTTCCATCAACGTTGCAGTAGGACAGGCTTGTATGCAGGCGCCACAGGAAACGCATTCCGAATCGAGAAAGTTTTCGCCTATGCCGGCAGATACCTTGGCATCGAAGCCTCTACCTTCAATCGTTAATGCGAAAGTCCCCTGAACCTCGTCACACGCACGCACACAGCGTGAGCAAACGATGCATTTACTCGGGTCGAAGGAAAAATACGGATTGCTCGTGTCGATTTTGGCATCGAGATGATTTTCGCCGTCGAAACCATAGCGAACTTCTCTGAGTCCTACGGCACCCGCCATGTCCTGCAATTCGCAATCACCATTGGCGGAGCAGGTCAGGCAGTCAAGCGGATGATCGGAGATATAAAGCTCCATAACATTACGCCGTAGCCTGGCGAGGGAATCTGTCTGTGTGCGGATTTTCATGCCTGCTTCGACAGGCGTTGTGCAGGATGCGGGGTAACCTTTGCGGCCTTCGATTTCGACCACGCACAGGCGGCATGAGCCGAATGGCTTGAGGCTGTCCGTAGCGCAGAGTTTCGGTACATCCACGCCGGATTCACGTGCGGCACGCATGATCGTGCTGCCGGCTTTCACGGTGGCGGGCAGGCCGTCGATCTCGATAGTTACGGTTTCTTCGAGCGGACTGGCCGGTGTACCAAGATCAGGTTCGGTCGTTGGGTTCATTTATTGAAGTCCTCCGGGAAGTATTTTAGCGCGCTCTGCACCGGAAAGGGCGTCATACCACCCATTGCACATAAGGAGCCGTCAATCATCGTGTCACATAAGTCATTGAGTAAATTAATGTTTTCGTCCCGGCTTTCGTTTGCCACGATTCTGTCTATAACTTCTACGCCGCGTACCGAGCCGATACGGCAGGGCGTGCACTTGCCACAGGACTCGATTGCGCAGAATTCCATCGCAAATCTCGCTTGTTCTGCCATATCTACAGTGTCGTCAAAAACAACAATTCCGCCATGACCAATCATGCCGCCGACAGCTGCGAACGCTTCGTAGTCCATCGGCGTGTCTAGTTGTTGTGCAGAAAAATACGCACCCAAAGGACCACCGATTTGCACGGCACGTATGTCGCGACCGCTGGCGGTGCCGCCGCCCCAGTCTTCGATTAATTCACGCAGTGTCAGGCCAAATGCTTTCTCAACCAGGCCGCCGCGTTTGATGTTGCCGGCGAGTTGAAACGCGAGTGTGCCTTTTGAGCGGCCGACGCCGTATTCGTCATAAGCACTGCCGCCGAGTGCGACGATATCCGGTACCGAGCCCAGTGTTACAACGTTGTTGACGACGGTAGGTTTCGCGAATAACCCCTCGATTGCCGGCAAAGGTGGTTTGAAACGAATGACGCCAGCTTTGCCCTCGAGGCTTTCGAGCATTGCCGTTTCTTCGCCGCAAACATATGAACCGGCACCAATATGCAGATCGATATCAAAACTGAAATCGCTGCCTTGTATGTTGTCACCGAGCCAGCCATTTTCGCGCGCGAGGGAAAGCGCCTTGTCGAATACCTGCTGCGTGAGCGGATATTCAGAACGCAGGTAAACGTAGCCCTTGCTCGCGCCAACCGCGAAGCCCGCGATGATCATTCCTTCTATGACCGTTAGCGGGTCACTTTCCATCAGGATGCGATCTGAGAACGTGCCGCTGTCGCCTTCGTCTGCATTACACGTAATATATTTTTGATCCGCTTCGGTGCTGGCAACTGTCTGCCACTTGATGCCTGTTGGAAAGCCCGCGCCGCCGCGACCTCGCAAGCCGGACGCTTTGACTTGCTCCAGCACGTGCTCCGGTCCGGTTGCGAGTGCGGTTTTCAGTCCTTCGAAACCGCCGTGTGCCTGAAACTCAGTAACGGACAACGGGTCAATCAGTCCGCAACGACGAAAGGTCCAGCGATCCTGCTTTTTGAGATAAGGAATGTCAGCAGTGGGTCCAAGCTTTAGCGCATGCTCACCACCTTGCAGGAAGTTGGCCGCAAACAGGCTATCGACATCATCAACGCCGACCGAACCGTAAGCAATGCGTTCGCCGCCAACGTCAACTTCAATAAGCGGCTCAAGCCAACTCATGCCCCACGAACCATTGCGGACAATATTAATGGACAGCTTGTCTTTGCTGGCAGCGGCGGCAATCTTTTCTGCAATTTCGTTCGCGCCCAGCGAAACAGCGGCAGTCTCATTTGGTACAAATACAGTTACTGATTCAGTCATGATCATTCAGCCACCGCACGCTTCAATCAGGCCATCGAGTTTTTTCGGATCCACCCGGCCATATACCTTTTCGTCGATCATGACAGCAGGTGAACAGGCGCAGTTGCCAAGGCAGTAGACCGGCTCGAGCGTTATCGCGCCATCCGCGGTCGTTTCCTTGATCTCGATACCCAGTTTCTCTTCAGCTTGCGATGTGAGTTGCCTGCTGCCCATTGCCTGGCAGGATTCGGACACGCATATTTTTACGATGTGCTGTCCCGGCGGCTTTGTGCGGAAATCATGATAAAAGCTGACCACCCCATGCACATCTGCTCGCGATAAATTGAGCTCAAGCGCGATCTGCCGAATCGCCGCATCACTGATGTATGAAAAACGCGCAACAAAGGCATGCAGAATCTGCACCAGCATCTCCGGCGCTGCGGAGTATTCCTGGATGATTTCTGACGCAATCGCCGGAGTGTACTTCATTGCCATAGTTTCTTAGCCTATCCGCTTAGCGCCTGAATAAATATTAAAGGTAGCGTCACGCAAGAAGCCGACGAGTGTCATGTCGAATTTTTGCGCCGTCTGAACTGCAAGGCTGGACGGAGCGCCGACTGCAGCCAAAAATGGAATTCCTGCAACCAGCGCCTTTTGCATCAGTTCGAAACTTGCGCGCCCCGAGACCAGCAAACCAAACTCATTGCCCGGCAATTGCCCGGATTGAAGCAATGCTCCGATCGCCTTGTCGGTTGCATTATGCCGCCCAACGTCCTCTTTAACGATCACGATTTCACCATCCGAAGTGAAAATCGCCGCCGCATGCAAGCCACCTGTGGCGGAGAATACGGGTTGTTGCAGACGCACGCGATCCGGCATTGCTAGAATTACGCCCCTGGGGAAAGTCGTATTGTGCCCGCCTAACGACTCTTGTCCGCTGACATACAGCGCATCGAGCGAGGCCTTGCCACAAACGCCGCAACTGGAGGTCGTGTAAAAGTGCCTTTCGAGCTTATCCATTGCAACATCGACATCCGCCTGCAATTCGACGCGGATAGTATTTTGCAACCCGTCGTTCGCTGCGGGGCCGGTATGCTTTACTGACGTTACCTGGTCGGCAGACTGAATAATGCCCTCGGTTAACAGAAAGCCCAGCGCGAGTTCATTGTCGTCGCCGGGTGTGCGCATAGTGATTGATATGGATTTGGCAGCGGAGCCTGCAGCAGTTGCTGAGCTCAGCTGAATTTCCAGTGGTTCTTCGACGGCGACGCAATCCTGGGTTTCTGTTCGTGTTCCGTCGTTGACCTTGCTGATGTCGATCGCGAGGCTGCTGCCAGTCATCATATTTAGGTCCTGAATTTGGACGGACGAGTATATATCAGGCGGATGCCTGCAATTCGTCGCTGCGGTCTTCTAATATCCGGATATTTGTCGGCGTCGTCCGGCGGCCTCGGTGTCAGTTTCCGTGATCGACTCGCGAATAAGCTGCAATTCTGCGTTGTGCCGCAGGCTAACTACATCGTCAGAAACAGATACGCCGAGACGCTCGAATACGTCATTGGTATCGGGAAATCCCGCAGTATCTGCATGGCGTCGATAGAGCGGCATAAATACCGCTACGCTCGCCAGTGAATCAAATTTCGTGAATAACTCTTTGCCAGTCCAGACGCGATCGGAGGGCAGGCAACAGGCCTGGAATTTTTCGAGAACATCATCCAGGGATTCCTCACCGGCTGAACGTTCGCGCAGTGTCACATCGGCCATCAGGGCAAGGGCCGCGCCGCTCCAGTACACCTTCATCAGGCCGCCTTTGACATCGCGATCAGTCGCCTCGTTGGGTGACAATTCCGGGCGGGACTTACGGCCACGTTCATACCCTTCGTAAAGTTTTTGCCAGGCATACATCTCGTCGTAGGTGCCGGACCGTGCCAGTAGCACATTCTGGTAGTACTGCGAAAAGCCTTCTGATATCCAGCGTTGGCGGCGATCGAGATAGGGCAGCATCAGGTGGCTGAATTCGTGCGTGGCGGTCCAGTCTGCCAGCAAAGCCTCCAGCGGTTGTGTCTGGTCGACATACAACTCAACCGTTTCACCACCGTCACGAACGACGCGCCCAAAAGGAACGGCGCTACGACTGTTCTTGCGATCGCCACCAACTGCAAGGACAACGATTTGCGGTGATGGGTTCGGAAAGCGCCCATACGCAAGGCTGACGTCATGGGCAGTAGCACTGAGCCAACTGGCGATGTCGTCATTGTCCATCTCGTTTACGCCATTGAGGATGCTGACGCGAAGTACGGCGCCCGGTACCTCGAGTTCACGATAGTCGAAGTCGCCAAAGACTGCCGGCGCATAGGCACTCTCGGGTGATCTGGCGAGCAGGTAGGTCGAGCTCGAATTATCGAGTCGTTGCCAGGGAACGGATACCTGCACATCTTTCGGCAAACGGAATTCGACTTCGATTCTGGCGCCGTTTTGCAGCTCCGGCCGCCAAAGCCAGTAAATAGGGGAGGCGATAATGTTGCCGGGCAAGAGCAATTCGCTGTTGCGGTTTTCTTGCGCTGCACGTTGCAGATCGACACTGTAGTTCAGGCAGCTGATGCCATGCTCCGGCAGCATCATGCGGCGGTTGCGCATTTTGATTTGCTGGTCATCATCACAATCGCGAACATCGAGCAGGAACTTGCCAGCCTCACGAGACCTGGCAGTGATGCTGTCAACCGGGTGCTCAAACCTGGCTTCGATTGATAGCCTGCTTAAAGAATAATCGACGGTGACGGTATAGTTGTGGGTAACGGAGGCCGCCAATGCACTGCCACCGAAGCACAACATCGTTGCAGCAGTGAACCACCTGATAACTTGCATGCATCCTGAGTTAGTGTTGGAAATTGTCATTCTCGCCAAAAAATCGAAGGTTATTGCTGGGCTAATCTTCGCCTCGCTAACAATACGCATAATGGACAGACCATGCTGTATACGCTCGATTATGCAGGAGTTGCAGCGCTGTGAAATCCTTGGAACAACGTTTTGTAGATGCGTTCATATTTTCTGTGCGGCCCCTTTTGCGGTGTTTCGTTGTGCTGCCATTCAGGTTCGTCCTGTATGCTTGCATGCAGTACGTATCCTGTTTGACCGCCAATGAAATGCGAACCATTCTCAATTGCAGGACTGTCGCAAATTCGCTTGCACACGCTGGCTGATTTTCGATTAAGATACGCGACGCCCACGCCACGATTTGGGCACTATTTCGTAAAATACTGAGGGAGAATCCTTTGAGTAAGATTGCCAGACGCCAGTTTATCCAGTTATCCGCTGTTGCAGCCGCGGGCTGCCTCGTACGCCCCGGTGCCAATGCTTATGCCCAGGACATGCCGAAAATTGAGGAAAGCGATCCAGTCGCACAATCCCTGAAATATGTGCATGACGCCAGCTCGGTAGATGCTGCATCCAGGGCTAACCCCGCTCCTGAACAGAATTGCGCAAATTGCGCGCTGGTGCAGGGCGCGGACGGTGATGCATGGCGACCCTGCCAGATATTCCCGGGCAAGCTGATCAACGCCAATGGTTGGTGTTCGGTCTGGGCACCAAAAGCCTGAGTATTATCCGCCTCGCCCGAACCCGGGTGGGGCGGAATATTTCTGTGTGACAGAGGGCCAGTTAGCTACACGCTGACCGCCGAGTTAATGTGTTGTCGCAATCAGGCAGCGCATCGTTGTCTTCCCTGTGTACAATTCGCTGCTCACGCCTGAGTGGAGCGATCCATTGTTCGAAACACTAGAGTCGAAACCGGCTGATGCTATTCTGAAACTGATTGCGGAACACCGTGATGATCCGCGTGAAAACAAGATTGACCTTGGTGTTGGCGTCTACCGTGATGCAGACGGCGTTACGCCGATTCTCAAAACCGTCAAAATAGCAGAGCAATGGCTGGTAGATAACCAGTCGAGCAAGGCATATCTCGGCTGTGCCGGCGACCCGGAATTTTGCACAGCAATTCAGAACCTGACCTTTGGTGATGGCTCAGATCAGGATGGGCGCATCACAACGTTGCAAACGCCAGGCGGCTCAGCTGCGCTGCGCGTGGCGGCTGATTTAATCCTGCGCGCTACACCGGATGTCACGATGTGGGTGAGCGATCCTACCTGGAACAACCATGTACCGCTGTTGGGCGGTGCCGGTGTCAAACTGCAGGTATATCCATACTACGATAACGACCAAAACAGCATTCGTTTTGACGCGATGCTCGCAGCGCTTGGCAAGGCGGCAGCGGGCGATCTCGTGCTCCTGCACGGCTGTTGTCACAACCCAACCGGCATGGACCTGACGGTAGAACAATGGCAGCAACTTGCGGACGTTCTTGCAGAGCGCAGTCTCGTACCGTTCATCGACTTTGCTTATCACGGTTTTGCCGTGGATCTTGATGCGGACGCTTATCCGGTGCGCCTGATGTTTGACCGCTTTGCGGAAATGATTGTGGCTAATTCCTGCTCGAAGAACTTCGGGCTATATCGCGATCGTGTTGGTTCACTGTCAATTGTCGGTGCGAGTGCCGAATCAGCCGCCATAGTAAACAGCCAGGCACAAAATATCGTACGGACGCTGTATTCCGTACCGCCGGATCATGGCGGTGCGGTCGTTGCGCGAATTCTCGATGACGACGACTTGCGCTCGACATGGCTGGCAGAGCTTGCCGGCATGCGGCAGCGATTGAAGGATATGCGAAAGCTTTTGGTTGCAGCGCTTGGCGAGGCAGCTCCAGAACACGATTTCTCGCATATCGAGCGAGCGAACGGCATGTTTTGCTATCTGGGTGTGTCAGCAGAACAAGTCGCGCGTCTGAAGCAGGACTACGGCATTTACCTGGTGGATTCCAGTCGTATTAATGTCTGTGGGATCACTCAAGGCAATGTGCGGTATCTCGCCGAGTCGATCGCGGCAGTTCTCTAAAACCGGGGTCGAACCGAGGTTTCTTGAAAAACCTCGGTTCGACCCCGGTTTTTTTCGTTATTTCGTTGTGATTGCGGCCTTCGCCGCACGGCGACCGGTCTGTTTGTCGCCATTCTTATTCGCCCGTTGGAAAATAGACCACACTATCCGTATTGATATGCAGCCGTTCGGTAACGCCTGCATTGAGTTCCAACACGAAATTAACCGCTTCCATTGAGCTGATCGACTTCAGCGATTGCGGCACCGTATTCGTTTCGACCGAAGACACCGTGCCATCGGCACGGATGAACAACATGTCCAGCGGTATGAAAGTATTTTTCATCCACATCGAATGAATGCTCGCGTCCCGATACACAAACAGCATGCCGGTGAATTCCGGTAAATGGCGCACGTGCATTAGTCCACGCGATTGTTGATCACGATTCAGTGCCAGGTAAATGTCAAAGGCGTAGCAGGCGTGCTTATCCGCTGAAATCACCAGTGTCGCCTTCTCAAATGCTGCGTCGAGATCATCGCTCTGGCTGGCCTGACCACTCAGTAGCAGGCCAATACCCAGGATGGCAACGACACGCACAATGATCATTTCGGGGTCTCCCAGCTAAGCCGACCGGTGAATCTTATGTCGGTGAACGAAATACTGGAACTGCCGTTTAGTTCTGCCAGTGGCGCCACACAATAAAGAATGCCACTGATGCCATATTCGAATGAGTCTGAGCTGCCCATCTGGTCCTGGCTCAATATGTCGGTCCAGCAATTCTCCGTGTCCTGCGTGCCGTAAAACCTGCCGGTGCCCACTTCGCTCAGGGTCACATTGGTTGGTAGCTCGCTGGCTGTTTTACCCTGTAGCAGGCCAGGCAAGCCAAGAATAAAGGCCAGTGAACGCGGTTCCGTGCCAAGGTCCCCGCCAGGCAGCGGGCCGGCAAATCGCAATCTCGCACCCTCGCCAAGGGGGCGAATCATGCCATCGCATTCAAGATTTTCCGCCTCCCAGGCCAGCGTGGCGCGGATGCCGCCATAAAGGTCAGTGCTCAGCTGGCCATCCGCAATGCAGCCAGGGGTCGGCACATGCGCATCGCGCAGTTCAACATTTGCTCGCGTCTGCGCATCGCACGCGACAACCAGCAGGCACTGGAAAGTCAGCAGCAGGGCAGCAGAGCTGCGCACCAGGCCGCATCGCATATCACTAAATTTCATAAATTCCTGCAATATTTGGCGTTTTGTGTGGTCCCAAGAGCACATTATCGCTAAAGCGGTGTTGCGCTACCACTCGCCCGGGTATTTGTCTGGAATCACCACACGAGACAAATAGTGCCAGACGAGTTGGACTGCTGGCGCATCACCACTACAATGGCCCGCCGTTTTCGCCTCGGAGTTAGTAAATGAGTGTCTCGGAAAAATTTCAACAGCTCGAAGCCCATGCAGACAGCCTGATTATCGGTCAGTCACGCCTGATCAACAGGATGCTGATTGCATTGCTTTGTGATGGTCACCTGCTGGTTGAAGGGGCGCCCGGACTGGCGAAAACTCGCGCGATCAAGGTGCTTGCCGAGAGCATCGAGGGTAATTTTCACCGGCTGCAGTTTACGCCAGACTTGTTACCTGCTGATTTGACCGGCACTGATATTTACCGCCCGCAGGATGGCACCTTTGAGTTTCGTGAGGGGCCTCTTTTTCATAACCTTATTCTTGCGGATGAAATTAACCGCGCACCCGCCAAGGTGCAATCGGCGCTTCTCGAGGCAATGGAAGAGCGACAGATTACAGTTGGCGACAGCAGTTACAAGTTGCCGAAACTGTTCATGGTTATGGCCACACAGAACCCGATCGAGCAGGAGGGCACCTATCCGCTGCCCGAAGCGCAGCTCGATCGATTCCTGTTGCATGCACAGGTGAGTTATCCAACACCGGAAGATGAACGCAAAATTCTCATCCTGAACCGCAATGAAGCGAAATCCGGTGAGCGTGATGCGTTCGCGCCACCAGAGCTTATGTCGGAGGCGACAGTGATGGAGGCGCGCCAACAGATTCTGAATATGCACCTCTCTGATGAACTCGAGCAATACATTGTCAACGTTGTCGTGGCGACACGTAATCCCGGCGCAGTCAACAAGGATCTTGACGGGTTGGTTATGTATGGCGCTAGCCCACGTGCGTGCATGGGAATCGACAGGGCATCGCGTGCGCGTGCCTGGCTGGAGGGTCGCGACTATGTTGGGCCGGAGGATATCCAGGACGTGGCCGGGGACGTTTTGCGACACAGGCTGGTCCTGAGCTTCGAGGCTGAGGCTGATGGCGTTGGTCCCGATACGATCATCGAAGGCGTGCTCGATGGCGTAGGCGTTCCTTAGGCTTTAGATTTATGCGCCACGATAAGTTACATGCAGATGCATCGCCGATCAGCGTCAGCCAGGCTGGCCTGATTCGCCTGAGCGGTCCTGCGCGTGTTATTGCGTTGGACGTAATGCGTGTCAACTCATTGCAAACAGGCGCGTACGTTTCGCACTTCAAAGGTCGTGGCATGGAATTCGACGAGTCGCGCCCGTATCAGCCCGGCGATGATCCGCGCAATATCGACTGGCGCGTTACAGCGCGCAGCACCGAGGCCTATACCAAGCTTTTTCGCGAGGAACGCGAGCGGCCGGTCCTGGTCGTGACTGACCTGCGCAGCAACATGCATTTCGCGACACAAGGTTGTTTCAAATCTGTCAATGCGGCTCGTGCTGCGGCATTGCTGGCCTGGGCTGCGCATCACAGGGGCGATCGGCTTGGTGGCATTGTGTTCGGCGATACAAAACATCGTGAGCTTCGACCGCGACTTGGACGACAAGCAGCGCTGCATTATGTGCATCAGCTGGTCACGCATGCGGACTGGAATACGAGCACGGACCAGGCGGCTGCGGATGAGGAGCCACCACTGACCCATGCCATGGCAGCTTTGCGCCGCGTAACGCATCCGGGCAGCCTCGTTATCATCATCAGTGATTTCATTGGCCTGTCGCGTAATGCGCAATCCTATTTGTCCGAGGTAGCACGGCACAATGAAGTGCTCGCCGTCTTCCTGAGTGATCCATTGGAACGACAGTTGCCACCTCCGGGTCGTTATCGGCTGGTCAGCCACGAGGACGAGATGGCAATCGATACCTATGCCCGCAGCGCGCGGACAGAATACAAACATGTGTTTGAAGAACGCCGACAAACTATGGAAAAGTTTTGTCAGCGCTATGGTATTCACCTGATGCCAATGTCTACTGACGACGATCCGGTACAACTTCTGCAGCAGGCGCTGGGTCGCCGCAACCATTAAGAGCGTTATATAAAGTATGGACCCCGAACAGATTCCACTACGCGACTTGCACCTGCCCGAAGCGATCGGCTGGTGGCCGCTGGCGCTTGGCTGGTGGGTCCTGATCGCGCTGGCAATGCTGGGTCTTTGCTACCTTTTATATAAGGCTTTCATCAAGTGGCGCTGGAACGCCGCACGGCGTATGGCACTGAAAGAGCTTGCTCGCGTTCAGGGTGAATACGAGAGTGGGCTGGATGCGGTAACGCTGGCCACAGAACTCTCAGAATTGCTGCGCAGAACAATGCTCGCTTATGCGCGGCGTGACGAAGTTGCCGGTCTGACTGGCAAGCGCTGGCTACAGTGGCTGGATCGCGGGCTTGATAATCAACCTTTTACCAGTGGCTCAGGTCAGGTGCTCGAATCGTTACCCTATCGCTCTCGCGAGCAGATTGAGGACGACGTCGATGTCGATGGCCTCATTAAAGCGGTACAACAGCGCTTGCGCGAACCACTGGTTGGGGGGGCGCTGTAATGTATTCGCTGGCCTGGCCATGGATGTTACTGGCATTGCCCTTGCCGTTTGTCGTGCGTGCCGTAATGTCGCCGGTCATTGGCAAACAGGACGCCGGACTAAAGGTGCCAAGCTTTAAAGGGTTCGCGGTATTAAGCGATCGCTCGGAAGTCGAGCAGTTGTTGAACTGGCGCTTCTGGATAGCTGTCGTGTCCTGGATTCTCCTGGTGCTTGCCGCGGCGAAACCCGAGCGCATCGGTGACGAACTTGATGTGCCTGTTTCCGGACGTAACCTGATGCTTGCGGTCGATCTGTCCGGCAGTATGGACGCGAAGGACTTTGAACTGGGCAACCGCCGGGTCGATCGCTTAACGGCAACAAAAGCGGTCGCCGGAGACTTTATCAATCGCCGCGAAGGTGATCGTATCGGACTTATCCTGTTTGGTGAGCGCGCCTACCTGCAGGTGCCGCTGACACTGGACCGTGAGACAGTAAACATACTGTTGCTGGAAGCATTTATCGGCCTGGCCGGTGAGAAAACAGCCATCGGCGATGCCATCACACTGGCTGTTAAACGAATTCACGATCAGGGCGGCGAGGGCGGCGAACAGGTGCTGATTCTGTTAACCGATGGCGCTAACACCGCGGGCGAAATTGATCCAATCAAAGCCGCGGAACTCGCACAGCAAATTGGCTTGAGAATTTATACGATCGGAATCGGCGCTGAGCAAATGGTTGTGTCATCAATCACTGGCGGCATGCGACGCGTCAATCCGTCAGCTGATCTGGACGAAGCTACCCTGACGGAGATTGCCAACCTGACAGGCGGTCGTTATTTTCGCGCGAAAGATACAGCGGGTTTGCAGGACATCTATCGGCTGTTGGATGAGTTCGAGCCGGTCGCCGAACCTGAAGCCGGATTTCGGCCGGTGACCTCGCTCTATTACTGGCCGTTGGCCGGTGCATTTGTGCTGGCGTCGATTCTTGCGCTGATGAATCTGCTGTCGGGTGTGCGAATCGCGCGGGCACGAAAGGTGAAGTTCAATGCTGGCTGATTTTCACTGGATCAGGCCGGAGTGGTTGTGGGCATTGCCGATTGTTGTGCTGGTGACATTATCGCTGGCACGGCGCAGGCTCGCGGCGGGCAGCTGGCAACACATTATTGATCCGGCGCTGGTGCCCTATGTCTTGTCCCGAACCCAGGTGAAGGGATTAAATTATCGCTGGTGGCTGATCATGATTGGCGGTGTGCTCGCGGTGCTGTCGCTCGCCGGTCCCAGCTGGAACCGTGTAGAACAACCCGTTTTTCGCTCTGAGCAGGCCGTGGTCATGGCGCTCGATCTATCCCGCTCGATGGACGCGCAGGACCTTACGCCAAGCAGGCTTACCCGGGCGCGACTCAAAATTCTGGACATCCTTGAAAGACGCAGTGCCGGCCAGACCGCCCTGGTTGTTTACTCATCGAACGCGTTTACGGTCACCCCGCTGACCAATGATGCAGAAACCGTAGCGTCGCTGGTTAACAGTCTCAGCACTGACATAATGCCGAGCCGTGGCAGCTATCCGGTGGCAGCAATCGAAAAAGGACAGCAGCTCCTCGACCAGGCCGGAGCAGCCTACGGTGAAGTGCTGTTGATCACCGATGGTGGAACATCACCAGCAGCAGAGCGAGCTGCGGAGGAATTGAGTAAGGCCGGATATACCTTGTCGGTTCTTGGCGTTGGTACCACTGAGGGCGCACCGATTCCGCGTGCCGGTGGCGGTTTCGTGACCGACCGGTCAGGCAATCTCGCGGTACCACGTCTCGAGGAGGCCAGTCTGCGGCGACTTGCTGCCAGCGGCGGCGGTCGTTATGCGACGATGACGGCCGATGACAGCGACATCGATGCGCTGCTGTCAGGGGAAACCGGCGCGGGGGCAGAGTCGGACAATGCGTTGGCAACAGATCGCTGGCAGGAAGAGGGCCCGTGGCTTTTGCTTTTGCTCGTGCCACTGGCGGCCATGGCTTTTCGTCGTGGCCTGGTATTGGTGTTGGTAGTGTGCATTTTGCCGGTGATGAAACCGGCGCATGCATCGACCTGGGATGACCTCTGGCAAACACGTGATCAACAGGCTCAGCAGCTGCTGGAAGCGGGCGAAATAACCGATGCTGCAGAGCTATTTGACGATTCGAACTGGCGTGCGGTAGCGAACTATCGCGATGGTGATTACGGCGGTAGCGCAGCAGGCTTTGCCAATGAAGAAGATAACGAGAGTCTTTATAATCTTGGCAATGCACTGGCACGACTTGGCGAATTTGAATCTGCTATAGACGCCTATGAGCAGGTTCTTGAAAGTGATCCAAACGCCGAGGACGCGCAATACAATCGTGATCTCCTGCAGGACATGCTCGAACAAAGCCAGGATGGCGAAGAAGGCGAAGAAGGCGACAATAACCAGTCTGAAGAAGGCGGTGGTGGCGAGCAATCCGAAGGTGAAAGCCAGTCGGACCAGGAGGGTCAGGAAGGCAGCAGCGGCGATCCGGGCGCCGAGGGCGAGGAAGGCGACTCGTCCGTACGCGACGAAGAAAACATGAACCAGGAAGACATGCAGGCGATGCAGGAAGAGCTCGAGCGTGCAGCGCAGGAAGCACAACAGCAGGGCCAGGAAGCACAGGAACAAGAGGGCATGAGCCAGGCCGAGGCCGAAGCGATGCGCCGCGAGCAGGAGCAGGAGCAGGCGATGGAGCAGTGGCTTAGGCGCATACCCAACGACCCGGGTGGCTTGCTGCGCAGAAAATTTCGTTATCAATATCAACGTCAGGGCAAAGATCAGGACGGCAACAGTCTGTGGCCCGACGATGAGGTACAACCATGGTAAACATACATTATAGAAAACGGTTTGCAGCAATTTCGTGGCTGCTTTTCGCGTTGTCCTGTTCCATCAGTACTGTGAATGCGGCGGTCATCGCCAGCGTCGACAGAGCAAACGTGGAATTGAACGAATCATTCACTTTCAAGGTGATGGTCGATACGTCAATCGACATCGAACCTGATGCATCCGCGTTGGATACGGATTTCTATATAGGTAACCGCAGTCAGCTCAGTAATACGACGATCGTTAACGGACAAATCAGTCGCTCAAGGACCTGGACTTACGTATTGATGGCAAAGCGTGAGGGCAACCTGCTTATACCGCCGGTCATCGTCGGTACTGAGCAAAGCGAACCAGTGCCGGTGACGATAGCGCCACCATCAAACGCACTGCCGGGCGAAGCAGATATCTTTGTTACGGCAGAAGTCGATCACACCGAAAGTTATGTACAGGCGCAGGTTATTTATACCGTCAAGGTGTATCGCGCCGTCGCGACGCGGCAACCACGTCTGAGCGAACCGAATATCAGCGGTGTCGAGGTGCTGGTAGAAGTCGCTGGTGAAGAAAGAAGTTACGACTCCGTTCTCAATGGCAAGGATTACAAGGTTGTCGAACGGGTCTATGCATTGTTTCCGCAGGAGAGTGGCCAGATCTCGATAACGCCGGCCCGATTCGAGGCGCGCGTGCTACGTGATGGTCGCATTACAGGGCGCAAGATTTTTGAATCCGCGGCGATCGATGTTGTTGTTAATCCGATTCCTCCACCGCCTGACGGTTATGCCAGTGCCGCATGGTTTCCGGCGCGTTCTGTAACTTTGAATGAAGATTGGTCGCGCGATCCCGGCAGCCTTCCGGCAGGTGAGCCAATTACACGGCACATCACGGTTACCGCACTCGGGCAGCTGTCAACGCAAATACCGGTGCTTGATCCGGCGGCCGCGGATGCAGTCAAGATATACCCGGACAAACCGGAATTTCGTGATACGGCGGAAGCCCGCGGAATAAGGGCTGTTCGCACGGACCAATATGCGTTGATTGGTGTGACATCCGGTGATGTCGAATTGCCGGCATTGGAATTGCCGTGGTGGAATATCGATACGGGAGCCTGGG
Source organism: uncultured Woeseiaceae bacterium (assembly GCA_964403695.1). Lineage (GTDB taxonomy): Bacteria > Pseudomonadota > Gammaproteobacteria > Steroidobacterales > Woeseiaceae > SZUA-117. Next base: position 29,507 of record CAYOHF010000017.1, read on the forward strand.
AGATTGCCAGGTTGCCTGGTACGACACTGACTGTTCTCCCTTCAGCGACGGCAGTACCGCCGCCGGTCGTTCCGGAACAACCGGTGCCGCAAGAGGAAGGTGAAGTAGCGAGTACCCGGGTTGTGCAGAGCAACTTCTGGCTGATGGTGAGCGAGATTCTCGTTACTGTATGGGTGCTTACTCTCGTAGCGTGGTGGTGGTCGCGCCGCTCGCCAGCCAGAGAAGAAAAAGAACCAGCGGTTCCACCCATTCACAAACAACAGGCCAGGTTTCTGAAAGCCGCCCGCAAAGCGGCATTGGCCGGTGATGCTGCCGGCATCAAATCAGCAATGCTTGAGTGGGGGCGACTGCAATGGCCCGACGATGCGCCGCGCAGTATTGGTAACATCGCGACCCGGGTATCTCTGCCGTTGTCCACGCAACTGGAGGCACTGTGTAGTGCCAGCTACGGAGCCGGTGATCAATCGTGGGATGGTGAAGCCCTGGCCAAGGCAATGCGTTCGTTCTCGGTTTTGACGAGTGAGAAATCTGACCGACCGACGGATACCTTGCCACCGCTACTGCCGGAAGCCACCGTTATTTCCTGAAAGTTTTTGTAGGAGCCCGCCGAGCGGGCGATCGAAGCTTGTTGCCTGCGCTGAGCTTCGATCGCCCGCTCGGCGGGCTCCTACATTTTATTTTATCGGCGTCTTGCGGCTACCAGTGCCCCGTGTTTTCCATTGACGCCCACGGCTCGGCGGACGGCAATGCATCGCCTTTTTGCAGTAGCTCGATTGATATATTGTCCGGTGATCTGACAAATGCCATGCGGCCATCGCGAGGCGGGCGATTGATCGTTACTCCCTCATCCAGCAGCTGCTGGCAAATTGCATAGATATCATCAACCGCATAGGCCAGGTGGCCAAAGTTACGCCCTTCGTCGTACTCTTCCGGGTCCCAGTTATGAGTCAGCTCGACCTGTGCCTCTTCGTCTCCGGGTGCAGCAAGGAATATCAGTGTGAAGCGTCCGGCATCACTGTCGTAACGATCGAGTTCGGTAAGCCCGAGCTTCTGGCAGTAAAAATCCAGCGAATCCTCCAGATCGTTGACGCGTACCATCGTGTGCAGATATTTCATCGTTGTGGCCTTCCTGCTATGTGCTTCAGTTAAACTTCGGCCATTATAAGGCCTACTGGCCATTCGCGGCCCTTAACAGGAAACGATTTGCAACGAATTCGCGCAATCACTCTGGATCTTGATGACACCCTGTGGGAGATCGAGCCCGTCATCAGACGAGCTGAGGCAAAGCTCTGGCAATGGCTGGCGGAAAATTATCCGCGAATATCCACGGAGTTTTCATCGGCCGATGTACTCAATATTCGCGTGTCCGTCATGGAGGAGTTCACGGACTATCAGCATGACTTTCGCTTTCTGCGCAAGAAAGTTCTCGAACGCCTGGCTGCGGAGTCAGGATATGCAGCGGATCTTGTCGAACCCGCATTTGAAGTATTCGATCACGCGCGAAACGACGTTGAGCTGTTCCCTGACGTACTTTCCAATCTTGAGGCAATTGCGGAAAACTTTACAATAATCGCACTGACCAACGGTAATGCCAGCCTGCAGAAAATTGGTATCGACCATTTGTTTCACGATGCTGTCACCGCAACTGACGTCGGCGCAGCGAAACCGGCACGGGAAATTTTTGAGGTGGCGATAGAGCGCAGCGGATTCTCCGCGATTGAAATCCTGCATGTCGGCGATCATCCGGAAACTGATGTCGATGGCGCGCGCGAAGCCGGGTTGCAAACGGCATGGATGAACAGGAAGAGTGCTGACTGGCCAGATCATTTACATCGACCTGACGTTGTCGTGACGACGGTCGCTGATTTACGCAGGCTACTGGAGTCGGCAATGCTGCAACGAGAAGAGGCGAATTAGCGAGTATGGCCGCAGAACCTCTGATCCTTTTTATTCCAGGCCTGCGGCCCAAGCCTGAGCCCGTAGTGCACCGGCACGAACTGTTTCGTTGCCTGCTGGAGGGCATCCGGCGCATAGATCCGGATGTCGCAACTGCACTTGAAACGAACCAGCCAAGTTTCGAAATCGCAAGCTGGACCTATGATTTCTATAGTGAGCACCGGGATATAGGCCTGGACCAGGCAGACATAGAGACGCTCCTGGGAAAACAACAGGCGAGTGCGGCGGACCGGGCGTTGGCGTCCTCGTGGCAACGTAAATTGGTACGCTGGCTGTTTCGCGCAGCAGATCACTTGCCGGTAATGATGCCGCATTTTGCGACCGAAGAACTGCAGCTGCATTTGCACGACTTAAACCGTTACAACCACAACAAAAACGATATCGCCGACGTGGCTCGACAAACCTTAAAGGACCCGTTACAGCGAGCTGCCGATGCAGGACGCCCGGTGTTGTTACTGGCTCACAGTATGGGATCGGTAATCGCCTACGATGCGCTATGGCAAATGTCACAGGAGTCCGATCGTGATGTCAGCGTGCATTTGCTGGTGACCATGGGTAGCCCTCTTGGGCAAAACGTCATCCAGCGTAATTTACTGGGCTATTCAGCAAGTGGTTTGGCGCGTTACCCGGTAAACATTCTCGACTGGATCAACCTGGCTGCGATCGGGGAGCTGACCGCCATCGATATGACCCTGAATAATGACTTCGGCGAAATGATTGATCTTGGTCTCGTTGCAGGGATTGACGATCGGACGATGTACAACTACTACCACATCGATGGCGAATTAAGCGTACACGCAGAATACGGTTACCTCGTTAACGAGGTAACCGCCAAAATCGTCAGGGACTGGTGGTGTCAGCAGACGGCTGAAACTAAGCCGGATCGAGATTCGGCTTGATGACGATGTCGATACGCCGGTTTCTGGCCCTGCCTGATTCCGTTTCATTGTTGGCAACCGGATTGGTCTCACCATAACCAGTTGCTATCAGGCGGTAGCTGGGAATTCGCATCGCATTAACCATGTATTGCTGTACCGACTCCGCACGTTGCTGTGATAGTGCCTGGTTCGACTCGTCGCCACCGTAAGAATCGGTATGACCTTCGATCACCAGTTCACTGCTCGGGAATACGTCAATCGCTCGTTCGACCTTGGCAAGAAGATCGAAACTCGTTTGTTTGATTTCTGATTTGCCGCTATCGAAAGTGAGCCCAACAAGGCGCAGAATAACGCGATCTCCCTCACGGAATACACGTGCCTCACCACGGCCGAACATTTTTTCCACCTGTTCAAACTGCGCTTTGACTCTTGCCTGTGACTCCAGACGCTGCACCAGTGCTGCGCGCTCTACTGTCGCACCGCCCAGTCTTTCGTCCAGCGCACGAACTTCTTCTTCCATATCTGCCAGTCGCAGAATATTGGCCTCAGATTCCTGCATAAGGCTTTGCTCTGCAGCGCGGAGGTTTTCTATGTAGGCCACCAGCTCCGTGGTCAGGTCGGCGTGCCCGGCCGCCATGGTCGGTAAGATGTCGGCGGCGCTTGAAATATTACGCAACGGTTCTTCCCAGTCCAGCACCAGCTGCTCAACCGTCAGATCTTTGTCGCGAACGTCACGCACAACTTCTGACAGGTAGATGGCATGTTTTGCCTCGTAGTTTGCCTGTCGTGCCAGGTTGCGCGGCAAATCCGTGTCATAGCGATTTTCACTAAGCTCCCGCTCAGCGTCGGCGAGTAACTGCTTGGCCTTGCCTAATGTGAGCGGCGCATAACGACCAACTCTCGCTCTGTCTGCCTGTTCCAGCAGCGTACGAGTTTCGGTCAGGTATTGTGCCTTGATCGCAACCAGCTCAGCGTCGCGATACAGGCTGGTTGCAGTAATGTCCTTTTTCTTCGCATTCTTCAGATCGCCGCGTTCGAGATAGCGGATTGCAAATCCAAACTCTCGTTGTGCCTTATCCCAAATGTCAGGCGACAAATCCGGCGCCTTTGCATTGGCGGCGTCTTGCCTGCTTTTCATTACCTGTGACAGGACAGTGTTCGCCAGGCCGGCCGCCTTGGCTGCTGTGTCGAAACTACCCTGAGCATCGGCCACCTTGTCGCGTACATACTCGATGTTGCGACCGCGTTGCAGTCCCTGCTCGGCCGACTGGTAGTCTTTTATACCTTCGCCGTAGCTCTTTGGCGCCAGCAAACCGGCATCAAGCTGTTCGGCGGCCGCTTTCGATTTATCGACGTCCTTGAAAAAGGTCTTGCGCAGCTCATCCTGAGCTGTTGCGTTGCTTGCTGCCAGTATGAATGCGGTGAGCAGGAGCAATCTGACAAAATTGGTTAGGGAGGCCATTCTGTAGTTCCAATAAATAAATAAAACAATAAGTTATGTACGATTAAGACGTTATCCGGGATATTACATATCTCGATAGCCCAAAACTGTGCAACACATCTCTTTATGGGCAACATATTATGTCGCAACAGGGGCATATTACGCCGGTCTGCGGCGCGCCGCGAGTCCGCAAAGCAGGGAATTAAGTGAAAAGCAGGCTCGGAATCAAATCCGGGTCGACCTCAATGGACGCTTCTTTGTGTCTCTGGTCACGATTTTGACCCTCATCAGTTGGTATTGATCGGTCACCACTAAATCTGTGCTTTGGCTCACAGACCCACGCGAGACTCAGGCGTAGTCTCGAGCACATGTCAGCAAAGTACTTCACACAGTTCAGGCTCACGGACGCAGATTATCGCGGCGGCAATGAATTCAGCGGCGTCGTTGAACTCAGCCGGCCGATGGATAACGACACCGACGTGACTGATATTGAGGCAGTGCTGGCAAAGAATTTTGATTTGCAACGGAGTGCGGTTCAGCTGGTTAGTTGGTCGCGGTTGCACTAGGTTTTTTCTGGCGTATCAAGTTTTTCCCCCTGATTATCCCGGGTTTATCCCCGGGAATTTTTTTTATGGGGGTCTTGCCATTCAAATAATATCGCGCTAAAGATCAATTCGCACCGGGCCTCTCCTTTGTTTTTGGCTGTGTAGGCGAATTGCCCCCTGACTTTCCCCTTATTCTTTCTTGTTGTTCGCGGGGCTGAGTAGCTTCTACGATGTGTGTTGCAGCACTTGTAGGAGCCCGCCCAGCGGGCGAATAATTTGAATCGCCCGTGCCGATAGTCAGTTATTCACGGGTATTGACCAAATGTATCGATCTTACGGCGGGCTCCTACGAGACATTATTCGGGCTGTCGCTGCGATCCTAAAATGTGCGAAAATGGGCGACTTTGGCGCGATAAACACATAAGCAAGCAATGACCGATAAAGACACCACAAGCAAATCACACCTTCGCGGCATTCCTGTTGTCGAGAGTGGCAGGAAGTACCAGACTGATGAGGGCTTCTCTGCGATCAAAAACGGCATCAAGGTCCGTGGCGATGCTGAGCAAATTCAGTATGGATCGAAGCCTAAATGGCTGCGGGCGAAGATGCCCTCGGGTGCCCGATATTCAGGCGTGCGACAGACTGTCAGGGAGCATCGGCTGAGTACGGTTTGCGAAGAATCCATGTGCCCGAATATTGGTGAGTGCTGGAATAATGGCACGGCGACGATCATGGTGATGGGCTCTGTCTGTACCAGGGCGTGTCGATTCTGTGCCGTTGATACCGGTAATCCTCGTGGCTGGCTGGATGCAGAGGAGCCGCTGAATACCGCTAAAGCCGTCAAGCTCATGAATTTGAGTTACATCGTCATTACGTCGGTCGACCGCGACGATCTTGAGGATGGCGGAGCGGGTCACTACGCATCCTGTGTACAGGAAATCAGGAAGATGAATCCACAGACGGCTGTCGAAGCGCTGACCCCGGATTTCAACGGTGTTCTTAAGAATGTCGAAAAAGTCGTGGATTCCGGTCTGCAGGTTTTCGCGCAGAACGTCGAAACTGTCCGCAGACTGACCCACCCGGTTCGCGATCCGCGCGCCGGGTACGATCAGACCATCGCTGTCCTCGCGCATGCCAAGCGGCATCGTCCTGACGTGCTGACCAAGACCAGCCTGATGCTGGGCCTGGGCGAGCGCGATAACGAGATCATGCAGACCATGGATGATTTGCGCGCTGCCAACGTGGATATTCTGACCCTGGGTCAATACCTGCGACCGACGCCAAATCATCTGCCCATTGAACGCTATGTCACGCCGGATGAATTCGCTGCCTACCGGCAGGAAGGTCTGGACAAAGGATTCCTCGAAGTCGTTGCAGGACCGCTGATTCGTTCGAGCTATCGTGCAGAACAGGTGCTGCAGAAAAACAATGTTGGCATCGCTGTCTGACGCTCCCGATCTTTTAATTCAAGTAAAACAAATCAAGTGATCTCATGATTGAATTTTTTGCCGAATACGGCCTCTTTCTTTTAAAGACGATAACCATCGTTGCCGCTATCGTCGTCATCATTGGCACTGCAGCTGCTGCGGGCAAGAAGGCCAGTCACCACGAAGGTCTGGAAGTTGAAAACCTGAACAAGAAATATCAGGATCTGGCCAGCGCGTTGAAGCATGCCGTGATGAATAAGGCGGATTGGAAAAAAGAACACAAGGCTGAAAAGCAACGCGACAAGGCAGAAGCCAAGTCCGACGAAGTACGTAAACGCGGCTTCGTCATAGATTTCAAAGGCGACCTCAAAGCCAGCGCTGTGCCATCACTGCGCGAGGAAGTCAGTGCGATTCTGGAAGTCGCCACTGCTGATGACCAGGTAATCGTGCGCCTCGAAAATCACGGCGGTGTTGTGCATGAGCATGGACTGGCAGCATCGCAACTGGTGCGCATCCGTGACAAGGGGATTCCGCTGATCGTTTCAGTAGACAAGGTTGCGGCCAGCGGCGGTTATTTGATGGCGTGTGTGGCGGACACGATTCTCGTTGCACCATTTGCGATTTTGGGGTCGATCGGTGTTATTGCACAGTTGCCAAACTTTAACCGACTCATGGATAGTCACGGCATCGATTTCGAACAGGTAACAGCAGGCAAGCACAAAAGAAACGTCACGATGTTTGGTGTCAACACTGATGAGGATCGGGCCAAACTGAAAGAAGAGCTGGAGGATGTGCACCGGCTGTTTGCGGGCGCAGTTGGCAAGTATCGCCCGAGCCTGGATCTCGACAAGGTAACCACCGGTGAGCACTGGTACGGTACTCACGCAATGGAACTCGGCCTGGCCGACGAAATCAGAACCAGCGATGAATTACTCGCAGAACTGGCAAAGGATCGTGATCTTTACCGTGTCACCTATAAAATCAAACAGCCACTGCAAAAGCGCCTTATGGGCGGCGTTGACGGTGTTCTCGAGAAAGTTGATAACACCGGCTGGCGACGCCGTTTCGAAACGCGCCTGCCACGTTAGGCCGGGCCAGGCATGGGAACCCTGACCCGACCCGCCGGTCAAATAATTAGCAGGCGACCATCCTGCCTCTGGCTGTCACACCGATCAAGACATGAATCGGCTATAATCGGGCGGAGTAAAAGGGAGTTAACGACATGAGTTCGACCTACAAGCACTTGATTTCAATGATATTACTTGGAATCCTGATTTCCTCATGTACATCTACACCGACCGGACGCAATCAGCTGGTGTTGAAGTCGGAAGCTACGCTGGCCCAGGAAGGGGCACGGCAGATGGCGCTCATTCGTGAGAATTCTCCAATGGTAACCAATCGTGCAACGATCGATTTTGTGGCCTGTGTCGCCGACGCGATCGTCGGTACGCTGGAGGACAAAGATGCGGCCCTGTACTGGGAGCTGGCGGTCGTGAACCAACCTGACGTGAACGCTTTCGTGATGCCGGGCGGCAAGATCGTCGTCAAAGCCGGCATACTCGGCATGACCGAGAATCAGCATCAACTTGCGGCGGTCCTCGGACACGAGGTCGCGCATGTTACTGCCCACCATGCCAATGAAAGGGCGAGCCGTGGTGAGCTGACCAGTTATGGCGTTGAAGTGCTGGCGATCATTCTCGGCGGTGGCTACAGCAACCAAACCCAGGGCGCTTATAGCGCGCTTTCAACCGCCAACTCGCTTGGTTTGTCGAACCCGTTCACTCGTATGCAGGAAACGGAAGCAGATATAATCGGGCTCCAATACATGGCCCGCGCTGGATTCGATCCACGCGAGAGTGTCGAATTGTGGAAAAACATGAACGCAAGTGGAGCATCAAATATCCCGGAGTTCATGTCTACTCATCCATCGGGTGATACACGAATCGAATCGTTGATCGACGAGTATCCGACAGCACTGGCCTTATACAATGAAGCGCAGGCTGCCGGTCGCTCACCGAATTGCGATCCATAGCCTGGAAGCCGAAACCAGTTTCAAAGACCACTTCTCCGGCCACGCCGGCAGTTATGCCGAGTTTCGTCCGGGCTACCCGGAGTCACTATTTGCTTATCTTGCTGCGCAATGCGTCGGGCATGAGCTCGCCTGGGATTGTGCAACGGGCAACGGTCAGGCCGCCAGGTCGCTGGCGCCATACTTCTCCAGGATCATTGCGACCGACGCCAGCGCGGAGCAGATTGCCAGCGCCAACACGCATACGAAAATCGATTTCCGGGTCGCACCTGCCGAGTCGTCAGGGCTGGATACCGCTTCAGTGAATCTCGTGACGGTGGCCCAGGCGCTGCACTGGTTTGATATCGATCAATTCTTTACAGAGGCGATACGGGTATTGAAGCCTGGTGGCGTGCTTGCCGTATGGTGTTATGAGCGCTGCCATGTCGATGCAGCCTGCGACGAAACCATCGAGAAGGTTTTTACAGAGACCGAAGCGTACTGGCCACCCGAGCGGAAAATTGTCGATGATCGTTATCAGGGCATCACATTTCCGATCGCTGAATTGCCCGCTGAAGCGTTCTCCATGAGCGCCTTCTGGACCGCGAACGACATGCTCGGCTACATGCGCACATGGTCTGCATCACAGCGCTACCTCGCGGCATCCGGTAAGGAATCTACAGCGCCGTGGGAAGATGAATTGCAGCAGAGCTGGGGGTCGGGCGCCCGTGAGGTCAAATGGCCGATCACGCTTCGGGCCGGCAAAAATTTGCATTAGTGTCTGCGGCCGTTTTCTGAGAAAATTCAGGATTCCGGGAACACCCGGCATCGATACTGGTTCCAGCGAGGAATTGATCATCAATTTCCAGGTAAGCAAGATTGCAGGACTGCTGCTCGCAGCAATGATTTTTAGTGGCTGCACGTTGTTTGAGGGCTACGAAGAACCGCCGCCGCCGGCGGTGAAGCTGCCCCCGGCAGAGGAACGCCCCCGACTCGATCCCATCAACAGAAACTACTTTGCGCTTAAATCTCCCGAGCAAACGGTGGTCGGGGAGCCGCAACTCGTATTTGCCAGGGACAGCGACACGTTTTCCGATCTGGCGCGTGAATATGGCCTGGGATATGACGAGCTGGCCGCCGCAAACCCGGGAATTGATCCGTGGTTGCCGGGCGAGAACACGGCGATACTGTTGCCGACTCAGTATGTTTTGCCGAATGTCCCACACCGCGGCATCGTGCTGAACATTGCATCCAAGCGCCTGTTTTATTTTCCGCAGGTTGCAGAGGGCGAATCCCCTTATGTCATGACGTACCCGATCGGTATCGGTCGGGTAGGGTGGGACACACCACTCGGCGATGCGAAAGTCATTTCAAAAGCCAGGGATCCGGTCTGGTACGTTCCGGCATCGGTGCGCAAGGAGCACGCCGAGGCGGGTGACCCGATTGCATCCATTGTGCCGGCCGGTCCGGACAATCCGCTTGGCAAATTCGTGCTAAAACTCGATATGCCTGGCTACCTGATTCATGGCACCAATCAGCCGTATGGCGTCGGCATGCGGGTCAGTCACGGTTGCGTCCGTTTGTATCCGGAGAACATCGAACTGTTGTACTCCATGGTCGAGACCGGTGAGGCCGTTAGCATCATCAACGAACCATACCTGGCTGGCTGGAAAGGTGGCGAGTTGTATTTCGAAAGTCATACGCCGCTTGAAGACGACGCGGTGAGTCCCGAAGAGCATCTGCAGAAAGTGTTCGAATTTGTCGGTAATTCTACGGGCTCTTTTGTCGATCCCGCCGAGCAGGACAAGGCACGCACTGTCGCAAGCGATGCGCAGGGCGTTCCGGTACGGGTCTTGTTAGCGGACTCTATTGAAGTGATCGAGCGTGCCCGCGTCGTTAGAAATACTTATGAGCCCGATCTCGATCAACCGACGCTTGCCGAAGTGCGTGAAATTCTGGACGCACCGTCGGAGGAAGAAGAACAGGTCAAGCCGATCGTCAGCGAAGAGGCCGACGCCACTCTCGATTAGCTCCGCACGCATGTCGCAGGAGCGGCATCTTGCCGCGATTGGCTTAAATCGCGGCAGCGTCGCTCCCGCGAGTGCTATCAAAAATATCTGAGAAATTCCGCTGGCAACGCTTTTTCATCCAGCGGATGATCTGTCGGCACATCCAGCGGCACTGAATTGTAAGTGTGCCAATACAGAAAATTCAGCTCGCTGGCGCCTGGTTTGCGCATATCAGTAAGCAATGCTGCCATCGTCTTTCCGGTATAGGTTGATTCGAGTTTTATATCGAGTTGGCTTTTCGCAACCGCTATCGCATCGTCCGTTGCAGCGGTGGTGTGCGCATAACCCGGGCCGAAAAAACCGTGTCGCATTCTTAGATTCGTTAGTGCTGCGATGTCTTTCGGCACAGATATGTCAAGGCGTCGCATCATGCTGGCGGTTTTGTTCAGAAGTGATTGCATGGCTTTTTCGTTGGCGATCGTGGTATCAGACACTCGTACCGCATGCACTTCAGTATTTAGCCCGGCGATGGCGAGACCTAACGCCAGCCCGACGGCCGTACCCATAGTCCCGGAGCCGACATACAGCTTGTCAGGTAACGGAATTTCCTTATTTTCTATCTGTGCCGCAAGCTCGAGGGCTGCGGCAACAAACCCTATCGTGCCGAGCCAGGATGAGCCGCCCATTGGAATGACCCAGGCGTTCTTTCCCCACAGGTGCTGCCGCAGTGTCCTGATTCGGCTCTTGTATGCGCCGCCATAGCGAACCAGGTCAGTACGGTTTTGTACCTGCGTATTTAGTGTTGCTGCCACTAATGCAGTTTTCGCCTGATGTGACAGGAAACAGGTGCACTCGAATCCAGCCTGGCGTGCGTACAGGGCCGTTGCGAGCGCGTGGTTCGATCCTGCAGCACCGAATGTCGCAATGCGCTTGCAACCTTTGGCGAGCGCCCGTGGAAATATGTATTCGAGTTTGCGGACTTTGTTGCCGCCATAAATGCTGCCGGTGAGATTGTCATACTTTATCGAAACGCTTCTCTTACCTGAACCTGGGTCGAGCCCAAGCTCATGAACCGGCGTTGGCAAGGTCGCAAGATGCATTCTTGGCAGTTTTTTGCCAAGAAGAGGATACTTCGCCTGTAGGTAGTCAGTATTGGACATCAGTATTATTCAGCAATAATGCCAGCCAACAATAGCATCTGTAGCAAGCAGTATTTAGAATGCAGGCATGGAGATCTGACTTGTAATCGCGGAGATAGGTTTGTCAGATGAGTTAGACCGGGGCATTACGGTCACTGAAATCGCGGCGATGGATCAACCCATCGACGTAGCAACGGAAACGACGGCAGCTTTTGTTGGCCGTGCGCTCCGTGGCCCCCTGAATACTCCTGTTCTCATCAACAGCTACGCGGCATTTTGTCGCCGTTTTGGCGGAACCTGGCAACGCAGTAGCTTAGGTCCAGCTGTACAACAGTTTTTTGAACATGGTGGCAGCCGGCTCTTTGTAGTGCGTGTGGCTAACAGCGCCCGGGGTGCCATGATCTGCCTGCCCGCGATCGGCGGTGTGCTTGTCTTGCGAGCAGTAGAACCAGGTTCGACTGAGCACATCCGTGCTGCCGTCGACTATGACCGAATTGAACACAGTGACGAGGATCACTTCAATCTAACGGTACAGAGAATTTCACCCGACACCGGTTTGGTTGCAGACCAGGAAATTTTTCGGCGTGTAACCTGCGAGGAAGGAGAGCGCGGTTTCGTCGGAGACGCACTATTGTCTTCAACGCTCATCCGGGCACAAACGCCATTGCCCGCCGGCAGGCCGGCCGCAACCGAGGAAAGCTACGCAGAACACGCACAACGTGGCAACGACGGTGCGCAGCTGTCCGATTATGACCTGGTCGGGTCGGCAAATCGTGGCAGTGGAATATTTGCGCTGAATGAAATTGATCGCATTGACCTGTTGTACCTGCCACCACCTGGTCTCGACCAGGTGCCAGGCCCCGCAGCTGTCCTTGCTGCGGAGCTTTATTGCCGAAAGCGTGGTGCGATGCTCATCCTGGATCCACCTGTCGAATGGACTGATACGCAAAGCGCTATTAATGGTATCAAGGATGTCGGCTACGCCAGTTCGAACATCATCGCTTACTACCCGCGAATTATTTCACGCAGGCACAAAGGTGCTGCGGCACGTGTTGCGGGTGGGGCGATAGCGGGATTACTTTGCAAGCTGGACAAAAGCAGGGGTCCCTGGGAAGACCTCGATCAGAGAGGGTTTGGCTTTAAACGTCACATTGATCCGGTAGTAGACATTGACGTCGATGACGCTCGCACATTGGTCAGAGAGGGGTTGAACATTATCGCCGGTAGCAGCGCAGGGCAGGCAACGCTGTGTGGATCTGTAACGCTGGCGCGCGAAGGGCATATGGACCGGAATTTCTTCAGTCTGACGAGTCGCCGTCTTTCTTTGGCAATCACGACCACGATTGAGCAAGCCATTCGCTGGGCCGTGTTCGAAGTCGACACGATTCCTGTAGCGGCCAGAATCGAGAGCCAGATACATGCTTACATGTGTTCAATGGCCGACTCGGGCGCTTTTGCGGATGATAATTTCATTGTGCAATGTGATGCCGGTCTGCACGAACATCCAGCCGGGTCAGAGCACGGTATTACCGTGTTGCTGGCATTTCGCCCGGTCGACTCTGATGAGCTGGTGTCGCTGACGTTGCACCAGACGGCGTCGAGGTGCCGGGTAGCGACGACAGCATTCGCACCTGTAACGACAGAGTGCGCATGAAGGCTATTTGGAACGGCCAGCTTCTCGCGGAAAGCGCCGACACTGTAGTCGTTGAAGGCAACCACTACTTTCCTGCAGCTTCCCTGGACAAAAGGTTTTTTGCGACCAGCGATACGCACACCCTCTGTCCCTGGAAGGGTACGGCTCACTATTACACTGTGGTTGTTGACGATAATCGAAACGAGGATGCAGCCTGGTTTTATCCCGAAACCAAAGAGCAAGCAGATCACATCAAAGGAAGGGTTGCTTTCTGGAATGGTGTGGAAATTGCAGAATAGGCAGTAACCAAACGGCTTGTTAAACAAGTAATCGAAAGAGAGGATGGAAAAATGAAGACTCGAAATTTACAATTGCTTTGCATAATTGGGTTGGCCGCAATGGCTTCGATCAATACCCATGCCCAGGAGTCACGGACCTATATCGATGTTCGGTCGGCAACTGACGACAATGTTCCCCCGTTCAGTGGCGCGGTGTTAGTCGGGGATACACTGTACCTGTCAGGATCGATTGGTCTTGATGAAAACAATGAAGTGCCAGATAGCGCTCAGGACGAGGCGCGCATGGTTATGAACAGTATCAAGCGCACGCTTGAAGCAGCCGGCATGACGATGGACGATCTTGTTTCAATCCAGATTTTTTGCTCTGACGTGAAGCATTACCAGGCTTTCAATGAGGTATATCGAACTTTCTTTACGCAGGAATACCCGGCACGCGCATTCATCGGTGCAGGTACTTTGTTATTCGATGCGCGATTCGAGGTGCAGGGTATCGCGGTCAAAAGGTGAGTGTCGATTTGTTTGGTTCGATTCCGTTCTTCGCTAATATCGAAGAGAACCTCAGTTTGCATACATTAGATATCCGCACCCTTATGTTGGTACTTACTAAGCCCCTTTTTGTGGTCAACCGCTTAATCAGGCAGGGCTTTAATGTAAAACGATCTTATAATTCAACACCTTTCGTATCAAAAATAGGAATCAATAAAAATGGCAGACTCTCTCTACTCTCTACTCTCGACTCGGTGGCTATGACGGAATCGCAATGTT
>CAYOHF010000018.1:0-42060 GCA_964403695.1 uncultured Woeseiaceae bacterium
AGGAAACCCGGCTCAGCTGATCGCCCGCTGGGCGGGCTCCTACATTGCTAATTAGAATGGTAGGAGCCCGCCCAGCGGGCGATCGATGTTTATCAGAGCGTTATGGCTCGTTACCCGGTTTCCATTTGATGCTGCAACCAATACTCGGTATCTGCTGCGCAGAAACCGCTGTTCCACCCAGAACCGCATCCAGCGCCGCCCGGATATCCACACCCGTAACCGGTATGTCGTTAGACGGGCGACTCCCATCAAGCTGCCCGCGATAGACGAGTTTTTTGCTCGTGTCGAAAACAAAAAAGTCCGGCGTGCAGGCGGCGCGATAAGCCTTTGCTACATCTTGTCCCGCATCTATCAAATAGGGGAACCCGTAACCCCAGGTTTCAGCTTCTGCTTTCATATTCGCCGGGCTGTCGCCTGGGTGAGTTGACGCATCGTTGCTGTTGATTGCATAAACGGCAACATCGCGCGGCAGATAGTCACTTCCAAGCCGTGCCAGCTCTGCGCGCACATGTTTGACGTACGGACAGTGATTACAGATGAACATGACCAGATACGCCGCTGCGTGGTCGGCGAATGCATGTATTGTCCCATCGACATCGGGCAGGGAAAAATCCGCTGCAATCGTTCCGAGCGCAAGCATTTCAGATTGTTTTGCGGACACTGATTATCTCCTGTCTGTGCGTCTACACATCGATATGCTGCCATTTACGGGCATGCCACAAAGACAGAAAGAGGAACGCCTGAATCGCCCGACTGCCGCCTTGCAACAGCCATATTGTAAACAGGCCGAATCCCAAAACGGGTCCAAGGAAGTAGGCGAGTGGCAGGAACAGGATCCACTGGGTGCCAATACTGACAAACATAACGCTCTTCGCATCTCCAGCGCCGAGAAGCCCGTGCATGAAAGCGAAGCCAATTGCTTCAATCGGCATCGTCAGGCCGATCAGGCGCATTGGCCAGCGAGCAATGTCGCGCGTTGTTGGCTCGTGAATGAATATAGAAGATACGAGATCAGGAACCAGCCACATGGGAAGGCCCAGTATCGTCAGGAACACTACAGTGACCTTCCCCACGTCCCAGGCCCATTGGTATGCATCCTCCGGTTCACCACGCCCGAGCGCCTGGCCAACCAGTGTTGTGCAGGCAATTCCAAGGGCAATGCCGGGCAAAATGGCAAATAGTAAAACGGTGATCAATACGTTGGCCGCCGCTAGCTCGGGCGTGCCAATCTTGCCGATAATCCAGAACATCGCGACCAGGCCGGCGGAAAAAAACAGTTGCTGGATGCCGGAGGGAATCGAGATCCGGATCAATGATGCGGTCTCGGATTTCGTTGCCACGCTGTGCAGGAAACCGTCCTTGCGTACGTGCCTGAAGCCGAGGTAGAAATAGATCAACGTGCCAATACCCATCGAGATGGCGCTGGCCATGCCGGCGCCGGTTACGCCTAACTCCGGCGCACCAAAGTTACCGAAGATCAGTACGTAATTCAGGACGATATTGCTGGCATGCATCAGGATCAGCGTAGTCATGTAAAGACGTGACAGATCCAGTGCATTCCAGTAGCCGCGAAAAGCAAAGTTCATACCGACGAATACAATCGCGCCAAGACGCCACTCGAGATAAGGAACGCCTTTCTCGATTACGGCGGGGTCGGTATTCAGGTACGGAAAAACCGGACCGGCGAGTTTGATCAGGATAAATGACAGAAAGGGTGCGACAACGAGAACCACCAGGAGTGCGACATTGAGAATTGCGGCAGCTCGGTCTGGGCGACCCTCTCCTTTTTTCCGTGCTGCAGTCGATTGCACGCCAGTTGATATGCCTAGAATCATTGCCTGGCACATGAATACAACGAATCCGCCAAGGCCGACTGCGGCCAATGCGGCATTGCCAAGGAATCCCACCATAGCCGTATCGACGATATTGAGCATGTTCTGCGATACCATGCCACCGACGATCGGTAAGGCGAGCGCAATAATACGGTTACGCCGATCTACATCCATTGTGTAATACTTTTTCATTCTTTTAATCAGCTGGACTGGTGTAAATGACCTGGATAACGACTATCTCATACGAAGATGCGAGTGGGGCATTAAAAAAACTCTACGATCGCGTCAAGGGCCCGGATGATAATGTGGACAACATTATGTTGGCCCATAGCTTGCGACCGCATTCAATGGAAGGGCACATGTCTTTGTACAAGCACGTGCTGCACCATCCGCGCAATGCCTTGCCTAAATCTTATCTTGAAACAATCGGTGTATACGTCAGCCTTTTGAATCAGTGCCGATATTGTATTGACCACCATTACTCCGGTTTGATTCGCTTACTGCAGGATGATGCGCGGGCGACGGCGATCCGCAGTGCGCTGGACAACCAGGACCCTGCGGCGGCGTTTGATGGCAAAGAGCTTGCCGGGCTGCAGTATGTGGAAAAATTGACGACGAATGTTGCAGCGATGTCTGCCAGCGACATTGAGGCGTTACGCCAGTCTGGATTCGATGACGGGGAAATTCTGGAGATTAACCAGGTGGCGGCTTACTTTGCTTATGCGAATCGAACCGTGCTTGGCCTTGGTATTAATACTGAAGGTGACGATATTGGATTATCGCCGGGGGACTCCAGCGATCCTGACAACTGGTCGCATAACTGACCCATTCACGACTAAAGCCGCTCTCACAGATTGCGACAAGCCGTGGGAGCGGCTTTAGCCGCGAAATGTTTGACCCCGCACTGACCAATCGAAGAACACTACCCGCCCCCAAGCAACGCCCGCGACTTCCCTACCGCCGCCACAACCCGGTCAACATGATCCTCAGTGTTATACACATGTGGCGACATGCGAAAACCGCCAGTTGCCGCAGTAATGATACCGGAGCTCTCGAAAACCGTATTGACCAACTTGCGACCGTTGGCCGCTGTTGCTGCCAGAATAATCACGCTGCTGGTGAAGTGCGGATTCACTGAAGAAACGAATGGAACCCCTAGTTCCTGCAATCCGTCACGCAGGCGATTTGCGATCAGAGCAGAACTTTGCTCAATACCCGCCGGCGTAACCTTTTCGTGAAAAACCGCAGCATCGTCAAGCGACGCAATCGCAGCATCATCACGCTGACTGAGTGCGTCGAATTTCCTCGCGCCCGGCGGAGGTTCGTCCGCGGCTGCGCTCCACGGAATGCTCACAATGCTCGGCCAGATACGCTCGATATGTTTCTCCCGGACAAACAGAAGACCAACTTCGCGTGGCCCCATGAACCATTTATGTGCACTACCACTGAAGGAGTCGCAATCTACCTGATTCATTTTGATATCTACCGCGCCCCAGGTTTGCGCGCCATCGATATGAATATGTACATCGCTCTTTTTCCGGCGGATTGCGGCACAGATTTCAGCAGCAGGCGTTCGGAATCCGCTGATGTTGGATATATGCGTAAATGAAACCACCCTGGTCTTGTCGTTAACTGCCTGCGCAAACAGATTGGCGACTTCATCGACCGAGCTGGTGTTCGTCGGCACGGAAAAGCGGCTAACCCGGCAGCCACTTCTCGCGGCGCGTACATCCCAGGCAACGCTGTTGGAGGGGTGATTCTGGTCCCACAGCACGACTCCGTCCCCGGCTTCCAGCGGTATACCCTGAACGATGACGTTATTCGCCTCCGAGGCATTGCGGACGATCGCCAGCTCGTCGGCCGAAGAGCCAAGCATTCCGGCAATACGACTTCGCGCGGTCTCTTTCATTGCCTCGATGCGCTTACGATTTACAGAGCTCATGTCAAGATCGAGCGACGCTGAGTATTTTGCATTCGCCGCAACGACGCTTGGGAGCATGGGACAGAGGTTGGCCGCGTTCATTGGCACCGTGTCATCGGAGAAACTGAATGCTGGCACGCCTGGTTCAGCATTCGCCGATACTGCATAACCCGCAAGACTACTGGCCAGCGATGCGCCGCCCACAGCTTTCAGGAATTCTCTTCTTGCGATAGTCATGATGCTTCCCCGAGGTGTATCTTGATTGTCTGTATATTCTACGACTTAATGAGCCGTATGAACGCCCAAAGAGTGAATTCCTGTGAATATATTTGAGTTGGCACAACCGACTATCGCCGTGGCTGGCGGCGAGGATCGTTTTCCTGTCCGCCGTATCTATTGCATCGGCCGCAACTACGGAGCGCACGCGCGTGAGATGGGACATGACCCGGATCGCGAACCGCCATTCTGGTTTGCGAAGCCGGCAGACGCGATTGTCGCGAGTGGTTCCGTGATTGACTACCCGTCGCGTACTGAAAACCTGCATCACGAAATAGAGCTTGTGGTCGCCATCGGCAAAGCGGGCACGGATGTGGCGGTCGGGGATGCTCTCGGCCATGTTTTTGCTTACGCCACAGGCATCGATCTGACACGCCGCGACCTGCAAAAAGAAGCCAAAAGCCTGGGACGACCATGGGTGACAGCGAAGGGCTTCGATCAATCCGCGCCGGTATCGCACCTGCATACGGTGGCGGAGGTAGGGCATCCTGCCAGCGGGCGCATCTGGCTCAGCGTAAACGGCGAGATTCGCCAGCAAGGTGACCTGAATGAGCTAATATGGAGTGTCGCCGAGGCCATTGCGGAGCTGTCGACGCTATTTGCGTTATCGCCGGGAGACCTGATATTTACTGGCACGCCGGCTGGCGTTGGCCCGGTCGTAGCCGGAGACGAGCTCAGCGGCGGTATAGATGGAATTGATGGAATAAAAATAGCGATTAAATAAAAAATAAGTACAACCCCAGGGGGATCAGCATGGATCGTCGCAAGTTTCTGAATAATATGAGTGTCGCAACAGCGGCAACGATTACCGGGGCCGCCACATTTTCCGACAAAGCCGATGCGCTGGAAGATGCAATGAGCGACAGCCTGGAAAAACGCCGCGCAAAACCGAAGCCTTGTTATGTCGATGGCAGGCCGGACAACGATCCGAATGACACGCGGCCATTCCTGATGCACGATGAACCGCTGCTGCCGAAAATGCCGGAAAAGCCGACACTAATGGATTTTTACAAACTGCGCTTTTCTCTCAATCATGTAACGCAGAGTGCGCGGCTTGCGCAAAAGAATGGCAGCAGCGAAAAAGTCGTCATGGCGTGCTTGTTACACGACGTTGGACTAAACCTGTTGAGCACCGACCACGGGTACTGGTGCGCACAACTGATCACGCCTTATGTCGATGAAGAAATCGCCTGGGCGATCGAAAAACACCAGGCACTCAGGTTTTTTCCGGATGAGTCTGTTGGTTACGAATATCCCGAAGCCTATATCCGGTATTTCGGCGAGGACTACAAGCCCGAACCCTATATTCGCAAGTCTTACGAAGAGGCACGCAACCACAAGTGGTATATGACCTCACGAGAGATCACCATAAATGATCTCTATTCTTTTGATCCGGACGTAACGGTCGATGTTGAAGATTTCACTGATATTATCGGTCGTCATTTCAAACAGCCCAAGGAAGGGCTCGGCTTCGATGGCAGTCCGACGGCACATATGTGGCGCACCATGATCTGGCCAAACAATTTCCTGTAAGCGGTCAACTATTGAACGAGATATTCCATGATCAAAGTTAGTGTGCTTTATCCGAAAACCGAGTCCAGTTCATTTGATATGGATTACTACTGTAACAGCCACATTCCCCTGGTGCGGGAATTGGTAGGCGCTGCCCTCAGGAACGTCGGCGTTGAAGGCGGTTTAGGTGGCGGGACCCCGGATTCTCCACCGCCGTATGCAGCGATGGGGCACCTGTACTTCGATTCCATTGAGGACTTTCAGTCATCATTTGGCCCGCATGCTGCAGCAATAATGGCGGACATTCCCAACTATACGAACGTGGCGCCGGTCGTTCAGGTTAGTGACGTTCGCATTTAGTTTTTTTGCCGCAGCGTATGAACTCGCGTGCCACCCTGCCGTAATTGCAGATTAAACCTGTCACGATTCCGTGAAAGGCGAAAGAGAAATGGAGAGTTCGAGATGAAACTCAAAGATTTATTTGTCCTCAGCAGTATTTTTTCACAATGAATCAGGCGTCGAATAGTAATAAAAATTCAGCCAGCCAGATTATTGCGCTCGCGTTGGTTTTTTCGATTGGTTACGCGGTTGTGCGTTACCACGTTGTCGGCACCGTTCCCTGGAAAGATTTCCCCTTTTTCATTTTGAACAAGGGGATTTCACTGGCCGCGTTTATTCTGATTACCTGCAACTTTGGTTTCGGCCCATTAAATAACCTGGGCGTCAAAGTGCCGGTGAGTTGGCTTAATGCCAGAAAGGCGCTGGGTATGACCGGGTTTCTGCTGGTGCTGATCCATGCGCTGATGAGCTTTATGCTTTTTACGCCCGCCGTTTATGGCAAGTTTTTCGCGGCAGACGGCACGCTGACACTTTTTGCTGGTCTGAGCATGCTGGGCGGCGTTCTGGCATTTGTCATTCTTTGGGCTTACAACTTAAGCTTTCAAACCCACTTGCGCGAAGACAAGTCATTCATCGAGTTCATCACATCGAGGACATTTCTTCTTTGGGCAATGATTCTGGGCGCGGTGCATCTGATCTTCATGGGCTATCAGGGCTGGATGACACCGTCATCCTGGCACGGGGGGATTCCACCGATAAGCATGGTGGCGATCGCGTTTTTCGTGGTCGGATACACGGTTAATCTATTCGGTAGAAAATAAGAATTCCTGAGAAAAACTTTGATCCAAGAATATTGGGCAATCGCATTCACAATATTCTGCACTTATCGTCGCGGTCGTGAATTGGCGATCGCCCTGTGTTTCGCTTTCGTTTCTGTAAATGGCTCTCGCATATAACCAAAAGTTAGTTACGAAAAATTCTAATTAAAAATTAGAACCATTTTCAGATTTCGTGCATCTAAGAGTTAAGTACATTGGAAAGGGCGGATAATTTAATCCGCGCAAGTTGGTTGGCTACCGATGTCAAATGTAGTAACTGGTATCTTAGATTGGAGAAGAAAGTATGAAAGATTCAAAATTGTGTAAAAGCCTTCTGACTGTTGCTGTTATCGTCGCTTTGGGTATACCGACAATTGCCTCAGCAGGCGACAGAACTGAACTTAAGGGTGTGTCTGTAAAGGTATCGTATGCAGATCTGAATGCGGAAACCGAAAAAGACGCGCTGTTGTTATACCGCCGGCTCAAACAAGCGTCAAAACAAGTGTGCGACTACCGACGCTTTAGCATCGCGGGATCGGCAAAGCGTATGTCGGAATTGGACCAGTGTTACAGGGAAGCGTTGTCAGCAGCAGTAAGGCAGGTCGATAACGAACTGGTTACCAATATCCATAAAAGCTAAGGCAATTACGGGGACACTGACCGTATCTCCGCTGCCCCCCCCCCCAATGCAGGCCAACAGTTGAAGGCTGTTATGGAGGGGTTTGTGCCGGGTCAGCGGCGGTCGGTTAGGTAATTATTTGTAGGCGCGGCATCTTGCCGTGATTGACGCTAATCGTGACAAGTTGCCGTCTCTACGAGATAGGTTGTCGGGTCAGGATCTAGGCTGCGCCGGTCTCGGATTCTTCGTATGGTTCGGTATCTTCAATCTGCTCCAGCAAATTGATCGCTACGCCGACAAAATCGGTGTCGGTCACGATACCGTGTAACTTACCGTTGGTAACGACAGGCAGGCAGCCAATCTTGTGTTTTTCCAGGAACAGTGCGGCCTGTCGCAAACTCGCTTTTTCATCGACGGTTGCGATGTCCTTGACCATCATCTCCTCTACCATGATGTCCTTCGCATGCAGGCGACTATCAGCGTCGCGGAGAATTGAATCCGTTGCCGCGAGAACGTTGGATAACGTCACCAACCCAACCAGCTCTTTGTCGACGCATACGGGCAGGTGGTGAATCTTGTTGTCGTGCATCAGTTTGCGCGCAGTCGCCAGGCTATCCGTGGGTAATATCGTGACGAGATTGGTGCTCATAATCATGTCGAGATTCATCATTGCTTCCGCTCCGCTTGTTGGTGCTTTTCATTTAGTCTAGCGATTTGAACCGGCGGCGCTATTGCGACAAACACGTATCAATTTGCAGTATCGAAAGGTAGCTCTTCGTCTGCGATGCGCAGGAGGTCCGCGATGATTTCGCTGCGACCAGGTTCGATATGCCGGCCCTCGGTCCAGCGTAGCGATTTCGGCTCGCGAGCAGCCGCAAACAGTGCTTCGATTTGACCCGCGGGCGTTCGCTCGTCATTGCGCGCGCCGATAATAAGAACCGGGCGGGGCGCTATAGCCGCAACATTCATCGCAGTGTCAAACGTTGGTCCGTATGCCAGCCAATGGAAAATCGTGCTAACCGGTTTGTGTAACAAACGATGGTCACTTCTCCTGGCGATTTGGGTCTCTATCCACAAACGATTGTCGGCAGCACCGTGTACCAGGAGTGCGCCTGTTATACGTTTGTCGCGAGCGGCCGAAGCAGCGGCGAACGGCACGCCCAGGCTTGCGCCGACCAGAATGACTTGCTCGGAATCGACCCAGGACTGTTCTGTCAGCCAGTCAATGACCAGGGAAACTGCAGGCGGTGTATCCAGGAATGCCTGCCGTGCCAGCGGTATTGTTCGTGCGATTGCGACAATGCCCTTAACTTTCTCCGGCCCGTCATAGGGATAATCCAGCGCGACCACTGCTCGATTGCCGACATGACCAAAGAGTTCGACGGCATCGCTGCCGGTGCGATGGCCACCCAGTACGATGAGTACCGGTAAGCGGTCGTGGTTTGATGCGTCACGAATCGTCCGCAGGGAAACTGCGAGACCTGAATCTGAGTGCAGTGTAATGAACTCTGATACCTGATCATTCCGCGTGATTGACTCAGTAACAAAAATTTTCGTCAGGCTGCCGTGGCGCTCACGGAACCAGTCATCCTGCGGCCGGCCGGCTTCCCAGCGCAACCAGGTTAGCGCGATCGCTGGAACGAAAATAATTGCCAGCAGCACATACAACGCTAACTTGCGGAGTATTTGCGACATAGCCGATGAGCTGGTCGGCTAAGGGCCCGCGCTGCTCAGCAGTCCAATTCCCGCCGCCTCAACTGCGGCGCGAAATTTCGCGAGATCACCGGAGAAAAACTCGTTCACTGCGACAAGACCTTCATCGAGTGCCGTGCGCGCACTATTAATGTAGGAGTGGGCTGCCGGCGAGGGAGCACCGTAGGATGAGCCAACGTAACCTTGTGCCCGACCGATTTGATTCGCAATCCTAACGTCCCGGTAGATAATGCCCTTGGTTTCGGGCGGGACGCGGAATAGTTTCTCCAGTTCATCAAGCGCTTTTGTCGCCTCGCTTGCGCTTTTTATCAGTGCTTTGAGGTCGTCGTTATTTTTGGCATCGTCCCGTTTCTCAATTAGAGTTTTGACCGTCGCGATATCACTGCGCGCGCGAACGATTTTTTCCACGGCGACTAGCACCTGCTCCTGCATCGCCTGAATTTCAAGCTGTGTCTTGTAGCTGCTTACCATTTCAGCGAGTGGGTAGGACGTGCGTGGGTCAGCCATCGTCGTTGCGCCGGCAGTGGCCTCATCACTGTTTTCTTCATCACGTTTCAGTGTCAGCGTTACCTGGTATTCCGCTGGCGGCACCTCTATTCCCGCCGGCAAGCCATCCTCGTAATCCTGTGGTTCCGGGCCCGGCATGGCGCGCAGGCCATCGCCGTGCATATCCCAGACGATGCGGTTAATGCCCTGATGAACGGGGCGCCTGAAGGTGCGAATAATTTCGCCGCTGGTGTTGGTTACCGTGACTTTTATTTTCGGACCTTTGTCCTCACCACTTCCATCCCCATTCTCGTCTTCGTTTTTCGCTGTCGCATCGGCACGCTGCTGAATCTTTCGCGCACGCTCAGCGTCTTTTTCAGGGTGTGGTAAATCATCCCCGCTCGCTATAAAGGTTACTGCCACGCCATATGGTTCATTCTCTGCGCGAAATTCACCTGAGCCGGTAAACCGCGTGGAAGGAGTCTGGTTAGCGACGTAATGCTGGCCTGCTGTTACTGACAAAATCTTAAGCGGTTCGGAAAAATCACTCTCGTCAATATTGCGCAAAGCACTGTAGTCATCGATAACGAAAATCGAACGTCCATGCGTGCCCAAAACGAGGTCGTTTTCGCGCTCCTGTATTGCCATGTCCATAACTGACACGGTGGGAACGCCTGCTGTAAATTTGCTCCAGCTGTCACCGGCATCGACGGAAATATACAGGCCAAACTCAGTGCCGAGGAACAACAGGTCGGGATCGATGTGATCCTGCAGTATCGACAGTGCATACCCGGAAATATCATCAGTCTGCAATGCCTGCCAGTCTTGTCCGTAGTTCTCAACACGGTATACATAGGTATTCATATTGCCGCGCCGGTGATCATCGAAAACCACATATGCGGTACCTGCGTCATGCGAGGACGGCACGATCATCGGTACCCAGGCCCCCGCCGGAACGTCGCGTGCACGTTCGTCAACACGACTCCACGATTCGCCGCCATCGCGGCTGACGTGTATGCGTCCGTCGTCTGAGCCGATCCATAGAACACCGCGCTCGATTTTGCTCGCTGCAATCGAGACCAGCGTCGTGTAATTCTCTGCAGCAGTAACGTCATAGGTTATGCCGCCGCTTTCCTTGAATGTTTGCATGTCGGGATTATTCGACGTCATGTCGCCACTGACGACTCTCCAGCTATGGCCACGGTCAGTCGATTTGTGTACGAACTGGCTGCCGTAGTAGATCGTCGCCGGGTTAAACGGATCCCGTTCTATAGCCGCGTTCCAGTTGAAGCGCAGCTCAACACCGGGTGCAGGTGGGTCTGGACGAATAAAGCGCTGCTCGCCGGTATCGAGGTCCCAGCTAAAGAGGTT
This sequence comes from uncultured Woeseiaceae bacterium, assembly GCA_964403695.1. Taxonomy (GTDB): domain Bacteria; phylum Pseudomonadota; class Gammaproteobacteria; order Steroidobacterales; family Woeseiaceae; genus SZUA-117. The sequence continues at coordinate 10,888 of CAYOHF010000018.1, forward strand.
GCCGCCCTGCGACATGACGTAGCCGCGTCGTGAATTCTCCGGATCGGGTAGCGTATCAAAGCCGTCGCCGAAGCCGACTTCCTGCCAGTGCAGGTTACGAATGCCGGCGTTTTCCCAGACCTCTGACGGGCCACGCCACGAGCCGTTGTCCTGCAGGCCACCATAAATGTTGTAAGGCACATCGCTGTCCACTGCAACATGATAGAACTGCGCCAGCGGCAGATTGCGTACAAATCTCCAGCTAACACCTCGATCACGAGTGATTGCCAGGCCACCGTCGTTGCCAATGATCATGTGACGCGAATCGGATGGGTTGATCCAGAAAGCGTGGTTGTCGATATGTACCGTATTACTGGCTGCACAGCAATCAATTGCCGCGTTGAGTGCAAAGGTCTTGCCACCATCAATGGATTCACGAAGTCGTGTTGCAATGTTGTAGACGCGGTTGGCGTTTTGCGGATCGGCGGCAATCTCGCTGTAATAGAACGGTCGGTCGGCGACGTTATATTCCTCGTTAACCTTGCTCCACGACTCGCCGCCATCTGCCGATACCAGCAACGCGCTTTTCTTTGCTTCTGCCAGCAAATAGACACGCTTCGGTTCTGCTGCAGAGATCGCGAAAACTGTCCTGCCGAGATCACCTTTAGGTAAACCATCTTCTTCGGTTTTGTGTTTCCAGGTCTCGCCAGCATCATATGAGACGTAAACGCCGGATCCGGGACCACCTGACTTGAACTGGTAGGGCCAGCGCCGGAATTGCCACATGCCTGCATAGAGTTTGTCCGGGTTTGTCGGATCCATCTTGATGTCTGTCGCGCCGGTTTTGTCGTCAACATACAAAATACGTTCCCAGGAATCGCCACCATTGGTGGTCTTGTAGACACCGCGTTCTTCGTTTGGACCCCATAGCGTTCCCAACGCTGCGACGTACGCGATGTCCGGATTGTCCGGATGCAATGCAATTCGATCGATTCGTTCGCTATTGGCGAGGCCGGTCAAGGCCCAGGTCTTGCCACCATCTATCGACTTGTAAACGCCGCCGCCAATTGAGGTGGAATTACGCACGTTACTTTCGCCGGTACCGACCCAGATAATGTCAGGGTTCGATTGATTGATAGCAATGGCGCCTATCGAGGCCACCGCTTCCTCTTCGAATACTGCATCCCAGGTCAGGCCGCCGTTGTTGGACATCCAGACACCGCCGGTTGCGGCGCCTATGACAATACGATTCGGGTCCGAAACGACAGCATCGATAGCGGCGATACGGCCACCGACTGTTGCCGGTCCGATTGCGCGTGCCGAGAGCCCTTCAAGCAGGTCGGCGTCCAGGGCCGCCGAACCCAGCAATGGCAGGAACAGAAAAGTGATTGTGGGAAGCAGGCGCTGCTGCACGATTCCGGTATATGACATTTTGGCGCACCTTGTTGTTTTTATCTGCCATCGAGCGTCCGATCTTGCGGGCAGATTGTCAATAGCCGTCGCTTCCAGTCGATTTTCCACGCCTGCTGGGATACCGTCCCACTGCAGGAAAAAACCACTTGTTTCGTACATAGGCAGAACTAATGAAGAATTTGAAACCGATAATCGCGATCCTGTTCCTGATGTCTGGCTGCTCCAGCGAACCGGCCGACGAGCCAGGGTCGGATGTGGCAGACCTCATCCTGATTAATGGTCGCGTGTATACCCTGGACTGGGATGAGCCGGCGACGGACGGCACGGTGATGGCCGATGCACCGCATGATGAGCGTGGCTGGCATCCCGATGCGACTGCCGTTGTTACCAGGGGTGGCGAAATTATATTTGTTGGCGGTAGCAAGGAGGCAATGGAGCACAAAGCGGAAACGACACGTGTAATTGACCTTGCTGGTGCAACAGTAATACCGGGTCTGGTCGATTCACATACCCATGTATTCGAGCTGGGTGCGTTGCTGGAGCGTGTCAACCTGATCGATGTTGCAACCGAGGAAGAGGTGGTTGCACTGGTTGTGGAAAGAGCGAAGTCTGTGCCGCAAGGTGAGTGGGTTGTCGGCGCAGGCTGGGACGAAGGCGCCTGGGCCAACCGATACCCGGACAAGGTGCTGCTCAGTGAACTGGTACCGGATCATCCTGTTTTTCTGCGTGGCTTGCATGGTTTTGGCGGCTGGGTAAATCAAGCGGCGCTGGATGTTCTCGGCATCACGGCCGACACCGACGTGCCGGTTGGTGGCGAGATGCGGCTGGACACAGATGGCCAGCCCAACGGCCTGTTCCTGAACCGGGGCATTGAGCTTTTGGATAACGGTGTACCAGCACCCTCGCGCGAGACCATGACGCAACAGTTGCTCAAGGGTCTGCAGCAGATGGCGGCGGATGGTTACGTCGCGGTGCATGAAGCCGGAATACATAGCATGGGAATGAGCATTCTCGAGGAGCTCGAGGCAGCTAATGAATTGCCGATCCGCGTCTATGCAATGTTGTCATTGCGCGACGAGGACCTGATACGTAAGTGGATTGCGCAAGGACCGGATAAGGACAACGACAGTATGCTCGTGACGCGCACGGTCAAGGCCTATTACGATGGTGCGCTCGGATCACGCGGCGCACGCTTGTTATATGACTACGCTGACAAACCGGGCCATCGTGGCATTAGTGGCGATGGGTACGGTTTTGATCAGGCGTTGAACGCAGAGGCGATGAAAGCAGGTTTCCAGGTCGGAATTCACGCTATCGGTGACGCCGGTAATCGCGAATCGCTGGACATTCTGGAAGGTGTTTTCAAGGAAGACCCCTCGACCGCAGAGAACCGTCATCGCATTGAACATGCCCAGGTCATGCACCCGGACGACCTTCCACGGCTTGGGGCGTTGGGCATTATCGGTTCGATGGAGCCCGTGCACGCCGTTGAAGATAAAACGTGGGCCGAAGAGCGACTTGGCCCGGAACGTGTTCTTGGTGCCTACGCCTGGCGGACATTAAGAGAAACGAACGCAAGACTTGTTTTTAGTTCAGACAACCCCGGTTCCGACCACAGCATTTTTTATGGCATGCATGCAGCCATCACAAGGCGGGACAAGAACCAGGAGCCGGAAGGTGGCTGGTATGCGGACCAGGTGATGAGTTCTGATGAAACGGTTCGCGGCTATACCATCTGGTCTGCTTACGCGAGTTTTCGCGAAGACGACACGGGGATCATTGAAGAAGGTCGCTGGGCTGATTTGACGGTAATGGATATCGATCCTTTTATTCTTGCGGACGAAAGTCCGGGGGATATTCTGAACGGCAGGATCCTGATGACAATTGTGAACGGTAATATTGTTTACGAGCGCTAAAGCGAGTAATTGACTATGCGACAACAAATCAACTTTGGTGTTCTGGGTGCCCTGGTTTTGTTGCTGAGCCTGAGCGCTTGCGACATGGGCGAAGGACCGAACCCGGCAGCCTATGAGAATTACGACATTGTGTCAGCCGGAACGCGCCAGTTTGAGTGGGACACGGAAAATGGCGCTGGCGTTATCAAAGTATTGATCGAAGAGAGCAATCTCGGTAGCCAGGGTGCAGAAATTGCAGAGATCTGGTTCCCGCCAGGATTCGAAGGTCAGTCGCATCCGCATGAACTGGAAATTATCTATGTCATTGAGGGCGAGCTCGATCATATTGTCAACGGCGAGTCACATATCCTAAAGCCCGGTATGACTGGTGTCGTTCGGGCGCGTGATCGGGTGGTGCACAAGACGCATTCGGCGGACGGGGTGCGCACGCTGGTGATCTGGCCGCTTGGCGGGGAAGTTGCGGGATTTGCTGAATCCGGTATGCGGGTGGTGGAACCTGGGGTGGAGAGTCAATAAAGACAACGGTGTGTAAGTCAGCCATTCGCGGCTGAAGCCGCTCCCACGGTAAGTGCCAAAATTTATGTGGGAGCGGCTTCAGCCGCGAATGGCATAACCACGCGCCATCTTTCGGCATTCCACAATTGTTGGTATTGCCGGTCTTGTGAAATACTGTCGCTGAACCCCCCATATCTGGTCAGCACATGTATCGTCTTCTCCTAACCCTAGCCTTGTTATCCCTCGGTCTCAGCGCGACCGCTGATACCACCGCACGCGATGCCAAAGACATCGTGCGCGACGCCCTCAACCACTGGCGCGGCCTCACATCCCAGGGCGAGATGACCATGACCATTCACCGCCCTGACTGGGAGCGCAGCATGTCCATGCGGTCGTGGACGCAGGGTGAGAAGCGCTCGCTGGTGCGGGTCACGGAACCAAGAAAAGATCGCGGCAATGGCACGTTGATGGACGACAACAATATGTGGACTTTTTCGCCGAAAGTGAATCGCGTGATCAAAGTGCCCTCGTCAATGATGGGTCAGAGTTGGATGGGTTCTGATTTTTCTAACAAGGATATTTCCCGTAACAGCGATATTGTCGATCAGTATGACCATACGCTCATTAGTGAAACAGAACTCGACGGGCACATCGTATTTGAAATCCAGTCCGTGCCACATGAAGAAGCCGCCGTTGTATGGGGTAAGGAAGTGCTCAGGATTCGTGATGACTACGTGATGCTGGAACAGGGCTATTACGATCAGGACGGCGAATTGGTCAAAACTCTGCGCACGCTGGAAATTGCGGACATGGGCGGTAGAACGGTCGCGACGCGCCAACGAATGGAAAAGCCGGATGAAGCGGATGAATGGACCGAGATCAGTGTCGGTATAGTCGAGTTCGATGTGGAGCTCAGCGATAACATTTTTACACTGTCCAACTTACGCAATCCGCGAAACTAATACGATGACCAGGCGCAACAGATGAATATCATTTTGCGCCTTGCGTGGAGAAATCTTTGGCGCCAGCCGAGACGCACCTGGCTGACGATTGGTGCCATGGTCTTCTCGAACGCGCTGCTCGTGTTCATGATTTCACTGCAGTTCGGCATGTACGAACTGATGATCGACAATACGCTGCAGGCGTTTACCGGCCACATCCAGGTACAGGCCCCCGGTTACAAAGACGATTTGAAGATGCGGCAAGTAGTGCCGGATATTGACCGGCTTGCCGAAGATCTCCGTACCCAACTTGATCTGCAAACGATAACCGCGCGCGCAGCCGCGTTCGCCCTGGTGTCGAGCGAGGAGCGAACCTATGGCGTGCAGATTTTCGGCGTCGATCCCGACCACGAATCCTCGGTGTCGACGATTCCCGGTCTCGTCAAAAAGGGCCGTTTCCCAACCGATACTAATGCAGCGGAGATCGTAATAGGCGCTGTTCTGGCGCGTAATTTGCGCGTTGATATCGGTGATGAGCTGACTTTGCTGGGCAGTGGACGGGATGGATCGTTTGCGGCGACCGTCGCGAAAATCGTCGGTATTTTCGACAGTGGTATGGCTGATATCGATCGCAGCATCGCTGAAATTCCGCTCGGGCTTTTTCAGGACGTCTTTTTTATGCAGGGCGCCGGCCATATGGTTGTCATAACAACGCCGGGACTGACATTAATCGACGATTACGTACTAAAGACTAAAGCGCTGCTGCCGGAGGGGGCAGATCTTGTTGTGCACGACTGGATGGCCCTGCAACCGGGTCTGAAACAGGCTATCCAGGCAGATCTTAGCAGCGCATTTTTTATGTACGGCGTGCTGGTGATCCTGGTGGCATTCAGTGTTCTGAATACGCAGCTGATGTCAGTACTGGAGCGCACCCACGAATTTGGCGTCGTGATGGCGTTGGGACTGACTCCAGGACGGCTGGGCAGATTGGTCATCATGGAAACCGCCATGCTTGGCCTGGCCGGGATGCTGATCGGTGCGCTGATCGGTGGCCTGGTAACAACCTGGTTTACCTACAACGGCTTCAGTTATCCGGGCATGGACGAAATGGCTGCGACGTTCAACCTGCCGGCGCGGTTCTATCCCGAGGCAACGCTTCTCACTTTGTTTCTGGGTCCGGCGGTAGTGTTCGTGGGTTCGATTTTGTCCGCACTTTACCCTGCATTACGGCTTCACTGGCTGCGCCCGGTTGAGGCAATGAGAGCCTTATGATGCGCGCTTTCATGGTGATCGTGATGTTGGCCTGGCGAAACCTGTGGCGGAATCATCGCCGCACCATCGTGATGCTCGCGGCGATCAGTGTTGGCGTGTGGGCAATGATCTTTATGACTGCACTAACCCGCGGCATGGTTAGCGATATGGTTCACGATGGGCTGCGAACCTTGCCCGGCCAGGTGCAGGCACACAATCCAGAATATCGGGACGACCCCAGCATCAATAATCTGCTGCCGATGAGTGACGCAGAAATTGACGCATCTTTTGCAGACGCCGATTTCGCAGGCTGGGCTGCGCGGGTCCGGGTGCCAGCTATTATCTCGAGCGAGCGTGAGTCACGCGGCGTTACTTTGCTTGGCGTCGATCCAATGCAGGAAACGTCGATCGCTGCGATCGGCAGCAACGTCACAGCGGGAAGAAACCTGGAAAGTGCCGATGACAACGGTGTTGTTATTGGCCGCAAACTCGCAGACAAACTGGATACAGAGATTGGCAAGCGTATCGTTTTAATGAGCCAGGATCCCGCCAATGAAATAGCCGATAGGGGTTTTCGGGTTGTTGGCTTGTTTACAGCGAACCTGGAGGCGAATGAAGAGGCGTTTGTTTTTGTCGGCAAAAATGCCGCACAGAAGATGCTGCGCATTGGCGACCAGGTCAGTGAGGTTGCAGTTGTCGGCGACGACTATCGTGATGTTTCCTCATTGCGGGCGGATGTAAGCGCAAGACTGGGCGATGCGACGGAGACCCTGACGTGGCAGGAACTAAACAGCTACCTGGCTAGCATGCTCAGAGTGATGGACGGGTTCGTGCTGGTCTGGATGATCGTTATTTTCCTGGCCCTGTCATTTGGCCTCGTCAATACGCTGGCTATGGCTGTATTTGAACGGGTTCGCGAGATCGGCCTGATGCTCGCACTCGGTATGCGGCCTGCAAGCATTCTCGGCCAGATCATTATTGAGTCGGTTTTCCTGCTGGCGCTGGGTTTGGTGATCGGCAATGCACTTTCGTACGCCAGCATTATTCCGTTGCAGGATGGCATCGACATTTCTGCGGTCGCAAAAGGTATGGAAATGATGGGTGCATCCAGCGTCCTGTATCCGGAACTGCTGATGAAAGACGTCGTAATGGCCAACATCGTAGTTCTGTTGCTCGGTTTTATCGCCAGCCTGTCGCCGGCCTGGCGTGCATCCCGCTATGAGCCGATTGAGGCAATCACCAAGGTATAAACATGACTGCTGTTCGTTGTATTGAATTGTGCAAGACCTATCGCCAGGGCGACCAGGACATCAAGGCACTTGACCATGTGAGTATCGACATTGAAAAGGGCGGTTTTGTCTGCCTGTCCGCACCCTCCGGCGGTGGCAAGACAACGCTGCTGAACGCGATTGGCGGGCTCGATATTCCGGACAGCGGCGAAGTCTGGGTCGCCGGACAGCGCATCGACCAGATGAGCAAAGGCGAGCTTGCAGAGCTCAGGTTGCGACAAATCGGCTTCGTCTTCCAGGCCTACAACCTGATTCCGGTCCTGACTGCCCGCGAAAATGTCGAATTCGTCATGCAGGTTCAGGGTGTTCACGCCAATCAGCGTCGCGAGCACTCCATGGCGATACTCGAAGAGGTTGGGCTCAAGGGCCTCGAAGATCGACGCCCCGCAGAAATGTCCGGTGGCCAGCAACAGCGGGTCGCTGTTGCTCGTGCCATCGTGTCACGACCTGCGCTTGTGCTCGCGGACGAGCCAACTGCAAACCTTGATTCGAAAACATCGGACGAACTCATGCAGTTGTTTGTTGAATTGAATAAGAATCACAGCACGACTTTCATTCTTGCGACACATGATCAACGCGTCATGTCGTACGCCAGGCGCCTGGTGCGCATGCTTGACGGTCGAATCGTGGACGACATACAGCAGCATGCCGATTAAGGTCCTCATCGGCCTCATTGTTGTCGCCGGATTCTGCCCGGCGACAACCTTGGCGGAGGCTGCAGATTATGAGCTCGGCGGTCACGTCAAGACTCGTTTGCTTGCTGATGCCTTTCCTGACGATAGTGTTTTCAACCAGCTAACCGGTGACACGGCAGTCGATCTCGAAAATGATATGCGCCTCAATTTCTCTGCGAGCAGGGGATCGTGGACGTTTGATACTGCATATCAGCTGTTTGCCGGGTATGGCGATCGCATTGAATACTCACGAACGTTCCCTGGCGGTAACGGGCTTTTTCAGAATCGCCTGCCAAACGATGATCGCAGGCTCATGAATTTGACGTCGGTCATTGAAGATGATGAAAAATTCGCTGCCTTGCACAGGCTCGATCGCTTATGGGTGGGCTATACGAACGACAAAACGGTCGTTCGTCTTGGACGACAAGCGATCACCTGGGGTAACGGTCTGATTTTCTCCCCAATGGATATCGTAAACCCTTTTGACCCGACCGCTGTTGATACCGAATACAAATCCGGGGACGACATGCTGTACGGGCAATACCTGCGCGATAACGGCGATGACATTCAGGCCGCATTCGTTTTTCGCCGCGACATCGTCAGTGGCGATCCCGACAGTGATGAGGGTACGGCCGCAATCAAGTATCACGGCATTTCGGGCGAGGCAGAATATGACCTGCTGGTTGCCAGGAACTACGACAGGACCACGCTGGGTATCGGTGGAAATCGCAGCATAGGCGGTGCCGTGTGGCGCGGTGATCTTGTCGTCGCGGATAGTTCTTCAGGCAGCAAAGTACAGCTGGTAACGAACTTAAGTTATTCGTGGGTGTGGGGCGGCAAAAATATAAGTGGCGTCGTGGAGTACTACTTTACAGAGTTTGGCCTTGAAAACGGCGATTATGATTTGGCGAGCTTGTTGCAAAACACGGAATTGCTAGACCGTTTGGCGCGCGGTGAGGCGTTTACGCTGGGTCGTCATTATATCGCCGGTGGTGTAAGCATCGAGCTGACGCCGTTGTGGGTGTTGACTCCGAATCTGTTTACTAACCTGGAAGACGGCAGTGCTCTCGTGCAAATCGTGTCACGCAATAACCTTAGTCAGAACGTTGAGTTTCTCGGTGCGCTGAACGTTCCGCTTGGGCCATCGGGTTCGGAGTTTGGTGGAATTGAAGCAGAGATGGCGGGGTTGTACTTTTCGACAGATCTTTCGCTGTTTGCGCAGGTAGCCTGGTATTTTTGAATATGCCGGTTCGTGACTATTGCGCATCGCCCGCTGGGCGGGCTCCGACATGGCTAATTAGATTTGTAGGAGCCCGCCCAGCGGGCGAATTACGCCACTGAAGAAACTACGCCAGCAACCACGAGCTCAGCTGGCATATTCCTGAATATTGGCCACGAGTCGCTCAAAACTCTGCTTAACCTCGGGACCAAAAACCGGATCCAGCTCTTGTGAGAAATTTGCCGCGTCAATTAGTTTATGCCCCTCGCTTATCATTTCTTCAACGCGCCGAAACAAATCCAGTTCTTCCCATTGCATGTGTCCCCGTAACGTATTCACGTAGCGTAATGCGTTCGCAACCACAGATTTTCTTCGCACAAACGTTCCTGAATTTATTGATAAGATCTCATCACGCAACGCCACACTGAGTTCCGCAATGTGCCGATGGTCTACCGAAATGCGCTCAAAGCCAGTGGAAAGGTCGGGCCTGACAACCCTTAGCTCGGCATACAGGCGATCTTCTTTTGGGTGGTGCACTGCGTCGGGATAGACGGTCATGTAGTGCATGATATCAGCCAGTAACTCAAAGTCCGGATCGCCGTCGGCGTAGATGAGGTTGGATTCTCTTTCGAGCAAGTTGAGCATCAAGGTCATGTTTTGATGATCCTGACGGAGTTCTGCCAGCACGATTGCGGCATTTTTGTCCATGGCGGCGTCCCCCCCGGGTTGAAGCAGCTGCCACATCATCCCGGAATGCCCCCGGCCGGGGAATCCGGGCTTACACCTATGCTAGCTACTGAAATCAGGTGCTTACGGGAATGCTCTCGTAATCTGCGGCGCTTGCGGCATCTAGCAGAACGTCGGCCAGCGAGACCAGCAGGCCCTGGTTTGACAAATAGAGCTCCCGGTTGACGTTCAGCAGAGTCGATATTTGTACTTCGGTCAGTTGATTGCGGGCGACCTCTTTATATATGTCGGCATGCATCTTCGTGTGCAGCGCTTCGTTCTTGTTCTTCAACTCAACCAGAATTTCGAAGCGGTGCGCAGGTACGCTGACTGTGCGCACGCTATCGAATAATTCGAAAAAGTCCCGCGTAGCGTCCCGAAAATAGCCGAACCACGCATTGAAGTGATCATCGACGGACTCGCGGAATGAATGCAGATCATGGTGCGTGTCTTTGACGGATTTGGCGGCATGCACGGCATTTCGAATGGCGACGATCACCTGGCCGAGGCGGGCAGATTCATCCGCATCCAGGCGTTCTTCCTGAAGTTGTAAAGCATAAGCGAGAATTTCACCCTCAAGTTGCTTGATGCTGGCATAGCTGGCGTCATAGTCGGCACCCGTGCGAAAAACATCAATTCCCTGCCGGTCACTCTCGCTATCGTAAAAAGAATGAACAGGCGGAATGTGAAGGCTGATCTGATTCAGCGCGGCCGCCTGGTCGATCAACCGAAAGGTTTCACGGCTGATATTTTCAATGGCTACTTCAGGAACCGTGAGGTCGGATTTTTTGATGTGTCGCAGCCGGGATCTGTTTGTCGTGCTGAACAACTTGCTTAGCTGCCGGCTCATAAGGCCGATGCTGGGCAGGAATATAATGATGCCAATGAGGTTGAAGAGACTGTGAAATGCGACCAGCGCAAACAACGGATCACCAATACCAACGAATACAGTAACAATTTGCAATATGGGTTGCAGGAAAACGAAAGCGATGGTGTCAGTGACGACATTAAAAATGGTCAGCGCGATGGCGACGCGTTTTTTGTCGACCGCTCCAACCAGTGCGCCAAGAAACGCGGTTATCGTCGTGCCCAAATCAGCGCCGATTGCAACGGCAGCTGCGGACGTTAGTGGAATCACACCAGCATAAAGCGCGCTCAGTGTAATCATGATCGTTGCCGAGCTTGATTGAATCAGCGCGGTAATTAGAAAGCCCGCCAGCAGGAACACGATAGGTGGATAAGCGGCTAGTGCTGCCGGGTCAAATAGTGTGGTGGCGCTGATTGCACCACTCTTCATGAAATCAAGACCCATCAACATCAGGCCAAATCCCACCACCAGGTGACTGAATCCGGCACGCCTGGTCCCCGTAGCCGACCAGGCCACGCCAAATCCGCCGATCGCAACCAACGGCAAAGCCAGCACTTCAATATCCAGTTTGAAACCGACGGTCGCGACTATCCAGCCGGTTGCGGTCGTACCGAGATTCGAGCCGAATACGATACCGATCGCGCTTGCCAGCGAAATGATTCCAGTGCCGACAAACGCGAGCACGATAAGACTGACCACGGAGCTGGACTGCAAGGCGGCAGTTGAGAGGGCACCTGCAAGCACGCCTTTGAGCGGGTGCGTCGTGTGCTCGCGAAGAAACTTCTTGAATGGTCTTCCAGCCAGCAATTTAAGTGACTGTTCGAGCTGGTGCATGCCGAACAGAAACAGCCCGAGCCCGGCCGCCAGTCTCCAGATGTCGATGTCTGCGTTCAATTTATTACCGTGAATCTCTGCTTAAGAATCTAAAACAAGATGATAATGATGCGTCAAAGAAGCGATCTTGTCTGCTGTGGAAAACCCGCAGCATGGCTTATAGAAACCGATCGTTGGCCGTGTAATAAAGTATTGGTGTAATGTGCAGGCATATTTTGCTGGTTTGAGATTTCGCCCGCTGGGCGGGCTCCTACATTACTAATTAGCAATGTAGGAGCCCGCCCAGCGGGCGATTGCGATCATTGTGTTTGTCAGGACAGCGATGCAGCACACCAAACCTCTTAATCTCCCGGAGAAACGATGTCTGACGGACATTTTGTAAGGGTAATAAAACGCAAGGAAGTTCTCGCGCTCGCATTCGGTGCAATGATTGGCTGGAGCTGGGTTGCGCTTACCGGGAACTGGATCGATTCCGCTGGCAGCCTCGGTGCGGTCCTGGCATTTGCTATCGGTGGAATCGCGGTCGTCCTGGTTGGTCTGACTTACGCAGAACTCGCCTCGGCCATGCCGCAGGCCGGTGGTGAACATGTTTATTCATACCGCGCCCTGGGTAGAACGGCATCTTTCATTTGCACCTGGGCAATCCTGCTTGGTTACGTATCGGTCGTGGCATTCGAAGCGGTGGCCTTGCCAACGGTGGTCGATTACCTGGTACCGGGATTCAGCCGCGGATATCTCTGGACGGTCGCAGGATGGGATGTGCATATCACCTGGGTTCTGCTGGGCGCCATAGCTGCGATCATAATGACAGTGATCAATATTCTGGGAATACGCACCGCCGCAAAGCTGCAGCTTCTCGCGACTGTGCTGGTCGCAACCGGTGGCATCGCGCTGATCGGCGGGTCCGCATTCGCAGGTTCTGTACAAAACATGCAGCCGCTTTTTGATCACGGTTTAAAAGGGTTCCTGGGTGTACTGGTGATGGTGCCTTTCATGTTTGTCGGTTTCGACGTTATCCCCCAGTCGGCCGAAGAAATAGACATGCCGTTCAGTGACATCGGACGAATGTTGATGCTGTCGATCGGGCTCGCCGTAACCTGGTATGTGCTGATTATTCTTGCAGTATCTATGGGCCTGCCGGCTGATTCACGGGCTGCCTCGGAATTACCTACTGCGGATGCAACGGTCGCAGTTTTTGCCGGCGCGTGGGCCGGCAAAATGCTGGTGATAGCTGGCATTGGCGGCATTCTGACCAGCTGGAATGCGTTCCTGATCGGTGGCAGCAGGGCCATCTATGCATTGGCAAAAGCCGGTCAGTTGCCAGCCGCGCTAGGTCACCTGCACCCGCGATTCAATACGCCGCACCGGGCGATCCTGCTAATTGGCACGTTGTCAGTCTGTGCACCCCTGTTTGGCCGCCCGGCACTGGTCTGGCTGGTCGATGCCGGGGGGCTGGGCATTGTCATAGCGTATGCATTTGTGGCCGCTTCGTTCCTGGTACTGCGACGACGCGAGCCGGATATGGTCCGGCCGTACTCGGTAAAATACGCCAGGTCGGTGGGCTGGGCTGCGCTGCTGCTATCCATCGCGATCGCGTTTCTCTATCTGCCCTGGAGCCCGGCGGCCCTGGTGTGGCCCGGGGAATGGCTGATTGTCCTTGGCTGGACCGTGCTGGGCGTAACAATGCTGCTCTTAGCGCCGCAAAAAGGTACATAAATGACGGAAATATCAAAGCTTTTGCTGCAACGTTTGGTGAAAATAAGGGTCGGAAAGTGTCCATAGCTAAACATTTGCCTGCCCTGTAAAATTCACGGCCGGCACCAGGAAATAGCCGCAATTTTGGAAAACGAGTTTTTATGAATCCATATGCCCGATACGTACTGCTGAAAACTGAGCGCGCAACGCGCGTATTCAGCTTTATCGTGTCCGGCTTGTTGCTCTCTTCCTGTGCGCATCAATACGTGGAGCAGCTTTCCCAGGTTTCAGCCAACTCGATGATTCATCACGTGCCGACTGCTAACGGGATCGAGGAGTGTCGCGAACTGATGGCGGCTGATATTACTTCGAGCGGTGCTGAGCTCGATTCTACTAACATCCGACTGTTGAACTGGAATATTCAAAAACAGCGCAATACGGATGCCGCAGATGATTTAAATGCGCTGGCACTCGACAAGGACCTGGTTCTGATCCAGGAAGCGTCGCTTCGTGAGGAAATCATCAATGGCGTCGATAGCAGCAAGCACTGGTCGTTCGCACCGGGCTACCTGCTCGATGGTGAGGTTACCGGCGTGATGACAATGAGTACCATAAAGCCACTGACGCAATGCAGTTTCGTCACTTTGGAGCCTTTACTGCGGACACCAAAGGCGACCAGCATCACCGAATACGCACTTTCTGAAACAGACATGACCCTGGCGGTCGTCAACATGCACGTCGTCAATTTTTCCCTCGGTCTGAAGGCGTTCAGGGAGCAGATCGAAAACGTTCACCATGTTCTCAAATCCCACAATGGCCCGGTAATTCTCTCTGGTGATTTCAATACCTGGCGCCGGCAACGAATGCTGATACTGGAGCAAATGACAGAAGACCTCGGCCTGAGCGCCGTGGATTTCGGTGATGATAACCGCGTCAGGTTAATGGGCAACTTGCTGGACCATCTTTACGTTCGTGGACTGTCGGCAACCGATGCGACCACTGAGGTTGTTAACACCTCGGATCACAATCCAATGTCAGCAATCCTGGCGATGTAACTACCTCGCGGTCGATGATGATATCCCGCTTTAAAAATATTTTTGCAACGGCAGTCGTGTTCGTTGCGCTGTCCGCCTGCGCTGTCAATCCTGTAACCGGCAAGAAAGAGTTCACGCTCGTCTCCGAAACGGAAGAGATCGAACTCGGTACGAAAAATTACGCCTTCATGCAACAGGCTGGCGGTGGTGAGTACGACATTGACCCGGTGTTGACCGAGTATGTGCAGGGCGTCGGCAATCGGCTGGTTGCTGTCAGCGATCGACCGTTGCCGTACGAGTTTGTTGTGCTTAACAGTTCGGTGCCGAACGCATGGGCATTGCCGGGCGGCAAGCTCGCCATCAATCGCGGCTTGTTGACGGAAATCAATTCTGAGGCTGAACTTGCTGCTGTGCTCGGTCATGAAATCGTGCACGCAGCAGCGCGCCACTCGGCCAAACAAATGGAGCGCGGAATATGGCTGCAGGCTGCCGTCATCGGCACAGCGATTGCGACCGGTGACAGTGGCTACTCTGATCTTGCGGTTGGCGGTGCCAGCGTCGGGGCACAATTGCTCAGCCAGACCTACGGCCGCGGTGCCGAACTGGAGTCAGATCTGTATGGCATGCGTTATATGTCGAAGGCCGGTTATGACCCGCAAGGCGCTGTGGAATTGCAGGAAACCTTTGTTCGCCTGAGTGAAGGTCGGGAGACTGACTGGCTAAGCGGCATGTTTGCCAGTCATCCGCCATCGCAGGAGCGTGTGGACACCAACAAAAGAACGGCAGCGACACTGCCAGTTGGCGGTGAGATAGGCAAAGATCGCTATCAGGCGGCGTTAAAGAAAACGTTCGAAGTGAAGCCAGCCTATGATGCTTACGACGAAGGTCGCAAAGCGATCGCGGACAAGAATCTGGACCGCGCGATGGAAAAGGCTGAAGACGCCATCGCGTTATTTCCCGATGAGGCGAACTTCTATGCACTACGCGGCGATGTTCGTTACATGAACGAAAAATATGACACGGCAATTGACAACTACGATATTGCTATTCGACGCCGCGACAATTTTTTTCAGTACTACCTGCAACGCGGTCTGGCGAATGAAAAATTGGGCAACGACCTGCCGGCGGTATCCGACCTGGAAAAAAGCAACGAGCTTTTCCCGACGGCAATCGCACACAACGCGCTCGGCAATATCGCAGCGAAGCAGGGCAGAAATAACGAAGCAATAGAACACTACTCGATGGTTGCAAGTGGCGAGGGTGCAGTAGCCGAGTCTGCGCTGGAGTCCCTGGTCAGGCTGGACCTTGCAGATAACCCAGGCAAATACCTGCGGGTACGCTGTTTCCAGGACGAGACCGGCAATCTCGGTGTGTCGATCGGCAACGCCACGCCACTGACGGTCAGAGACGTGCGATTTGTCGTGCAGTACCAGGATTCCCAGGGCACACAACGCCGGGAGCGTTCGATATCTGCGCAAATATCATCTGGTCAGTCGGTCAACGCGAGCACTGGTATAGGGCCGTATACGAACGGATCCAGCTGCCCGGTCGAGATTACCGCTGCGCAGATCGTGGAGTAGCCTGGATGAACCTCGTGAAAATATCGATCAGCGCTCTGGTTGCATTCATGTTCCTGCTACCAGGCGCCGCATTCGCTGCGTCGATGGATGAAGAAATCGACTTCCTGCTCAATACCGTTGCTAACAGCGACTGCGTCTTTACCCGCAATGGCAAAGATCATGCGGCGCCGGACGCCAGCGATCACCTGCAAATGAAGCGCAAGAGAGGCGCGCGTTATTTTGACAGCACGGAAGAGTTTATCGAAAGACTCGCCAGCAAAAGTTCCTGGAGTGGCAAGCCGTATCATATTCAGTGTGGTAACGAACCACGCGTGACGGCGAAGGAATGGTTTACGGCGTTGCTGGAACAACACCGGCAAGCAAAGCAGTAGTAGGCGAGTCGGCCTAATTGGCATCGAATCGAAGCCATGATCATCTCAGAGTTTGACATTCGCGGCTGAAGCCGCTCCCACAGATATGGCGCAGGTCTCGTGGGAGCGGCTTCAGCCGCGAATGCGCGAAGCGCACCCCCAGCATGAACCTGTTCCAGGTTTCCAGGATAAATGCACCGCCAATCACTCCCCCACAAGATCCGCGATGCACCTGTGGGAGCGGCTTCAGCCGCGAATGCGCGAAGCGCACTCCCAGCATGAGCCTGCTCCAGGTTTCCGGGATAAATGCACCGCCAATCACTCCACCACAAGATCCGCGATGCACCTGTGGGAGCGGCTTCAGCCGCGAATGTGCGAAGCGCACTCCCAGCATGAACCTGTTTCAAGTTCCCGGGATAAGCGCGCCGCTAATCACTCCCCCGACTCTCCAGCAACACTTCCATCTCATCCATAATCGCGTTCATCTTCGCGACCACTGCCCGATAAGGCCCCGGTTGCGCCATATCAACACCCGCATTTTTCAACAACGTATACGGATAATCAGAGCCCCCGGCCTTCAACAGGTTCTTGTAATTCTCCACGCCGCTTTCCCCATCTTCAACAATCTTCGCGTAGAGTGCAGTGCCCGCCGTTTGCGACGTCGCATACTGATAAACATACATGTTGTAGTAAAAGTGCGGAATAAACATCCACTCATTCGTATACAGCTCATCAATGACGACAACGTTGTCGTCATGGCCGTGATAACGCTTCAGAATCTCGCCATACATTTTTGAAATGCTCTCGCCCGACAACGCTTCCCCACGCTCGACCGCCTCGTATAGCGACAGCTCAAATTCCGCGAACATGGTCTGCCTGAAGAACGTGCCACGCATGCCCTCCAGTGCACTGCCCAGATAAAACAACTTCTCGTCCACAGACTTGGTGTTTTTGGACATGTATTCCTGCAGGATGAGCTCCAACGATGTTGACGGAATCTCCGCAATAAATGTCGAATAAAACGCGGTATCAAAGGGCTGATTCTGCTTCGAATACAGCGTGTGCATGGCATGGCCCCATTCATGCGCCAGCGTCGACAAGGACTCGTAATCATCGTTGTGATTGAGCAGCAAATACGGATGAACGTCGTAAGCCGCCGGATTCATATAAGCACCGGATCGTTTGCCCCGTTGTGGATAGACATGCATCCAGCGCTTATTGATCGCCTCGCGTTGCATATCAACCCAGTCATCGCCAAGCACTGCCATAGCATTGAGCGTTATTTCCTTACTCGTCTCGATATCGAATTTTTTATCAAGAGAAACGAGGGGTGGATAGATGTCGTAATAGCGCATCTGGCCCACGCCGAGCATACGCCCGCGTAATTTGAAGTAGCGGTGCAATGTTGGCAGCGCGGCATTTACCTCTTCGACCAGTGTTCGGTAAATCGCCGGCGGTAAATTATCCTCAAACAATTCCCGATCCAGAACCGAGTCATAGTTGCGCGCTTTGGCCAGTGCGACCTGGGTCTGTATGTGTGTGCTGAGGATCGTGCCGACGGTGTTGCGATACTCCAGCCATTTTTCCCAAAAAGTGTCGAAAACGAGCTTGCGGTCTTCCCGGTTCTCGCTGCCGCGATAGCGGCTGTAACCTTGCGAGTCAATGACACCTTCCTCGCCGTTGGATAAAGTGATGGATGGCCAGGGAATATCGGAGTTGGCGACGACGCTGTAGATATTGTTCGCTGCACCGAATGCCTGCGAGAAAAATGCCAGTGTTTCTTCTGCCTCATCACCAAGCGTATGCGGCGCATTTCTCAAGCTGTCATCGAGCTGAAATGCGAACCGCTCCAGGCGCGGGTCTTCCTTAAGATAGGCATTGATCACTTCTTCGCCGACACGCAGGATTTCGGGCTGCATCCATGCCGTGGCCTCATTCATGCGGGAATACATGATCTGACTCAGCTGCCGTCTTTCCTGGGTTTCCGTGATCCGGAGGTTTTCATCGGCTCTCAGGCCCGCATATGCAGATACCCGTGCCGCTTCCCTGGATGTATCGGAAACCAAGGCCAGTGCTTCGTAAAGATCGTCCGCACTGTCGCCGAGTGTTCCACGACGCGCGTCGATCGCCTCGAAATTTGCCATGACATCATCGCGCGCCTGCTCCCAGGCCTCGACAGATGGATAAATTTCATCGAGATCCCAGGTGTACTTTGGATCAACCGCGGCCTCATCTTCCTGGGCGGGCAGCCAGCTGCCGAGCAGCAACAACGACACAGCAAGTGCTACTTTAGTAATTCGTAACATCAGGATATTCCCCACAATTTCAGATTTGCGATTTTAGACCTTTTTAGCCGGGTCAGTTCAATCAACCGATGAGTGTTAGCTACCCATCCGGAACACTTCACCCTGATCCAGGGAGCGTTCGCGGTGCATCAGGATCCACTGTGCGTGCTCTCCAAGGGCGGCATCCCCCAGCAAACGGAGAACCCGTCTTTTCTCATCGTTGTCATCGGTGGCATCGATACGTCTTCGAGCATTGCTGAAAATTCGAAACATAAATTCGTACTGCTTGATCAGTTCCGCATCCGCAATGCTGAAACTGTATGACTGGCGGACACCCACAAACAGCAACATCACGCCCATCAAAACGACTACCGGGTCGCGTACCAGTTCCCCCAGTTCCGTACTCATCAAGACGAAAAGAGAGATAGCGGCGAACCCAACCCAAAGAACAATTTGTGCCATCTGTTCGGTTCGCCGATGACGCCGGTCGAGCTCCTCACCCTTGCGGCGAAAGTAGCCGAGCTGGCCGGAATCCGCATCGCCCAGCCACTCGCGCAACGTGAAGTCGAGGCCCGCTTGTGCACTGTAGTCTGAAGCATCGCACTCTGTACCGGCGACACGCATGACATTACGAATCCAGCCAAGATCCGGATCCTGCGTCTGCAGGAAAGTGTCGTGCGTGTACTTTGTTTTGCTGCCACTGTTCACTCCAGCCGCTGCCCAGTACAACTGGACCCGCAAGCCTTCCGCAAGCGTCCTGTAATCGAGATACTTGCGGTGCCAGGACCGCCGGTTGCCAATTGTGTGTATTGCCGTCGCCAGAACGAAAAATCCCAGGAATGCGTAGAGAAAGACACGCATGGGCAGGATATCGGAATAGGCGATGTACATCAGGCCCATCAGCATCGCAATAAGATGCGTCGACCGGAGCGCAAACATCATGCCTTTTTGATAGTGGATAGCGAGCCAGTCGGCGGCACGAAAGACATGGTCGATGTCGCGGAGCCCCGTTGGCAAAACAGCATGATCCTCCTTGGTCAACAGCGGCCAGGCGCCGTCGCTGATTTTGTCAGCGTATCTAAGCGCGTCTTTGCTGAATTCACTGGTGAACTGGAACACCCGACGATGGCTCTCTGGCAGCACTTTGGAACGCGGCTCGTCTTTGTCCAGCGAAAACCAGCAATGATCTCCCGGCGCCATTCCCTCTGCCGGTTGTCCGTCTGGCCGATCCCGTGAACATACGATGTGGTAAACAAGATCACTTTCATCATCGGCAAGAATAAGACCGCTACCGGTTGCTTCCGGCGTGTAGCCTGGCATCACATCATCGTGATGAAATCGAACGACCTGTCCGGTGCCGCCAAGTTTGTCGTTGTCCTTGCCGTCCCAGAGTGCCAGCAGGATATGGCAATGGGCGCACAGAAAAACCCCAAGCTGTGCGTACTGCTGATCGCGCGTATCGCCATACTCGCTGATCGACTCAAGCGTATTGCCGGGCGTAACCGGCAGCTCGTAGGTTTCGGCCGCACGACTGCTCAGAAATTCGAAATCTTCCTGGACTTTGATGGCTTCGAAATCCCGGATATACAGCTTTCGCGGCATGGGCAGCGGCGCGATCAACGGAATGCCAAGTCGCAATGCCTCAGTAGCAACCAGTTGATCGGCACCTTCGGCAAGCGCCGACATGACCGATACGCCGCGATCCGGATATTCATCCCGCAGGTTGGTTAGGAAAGTGCTAACTCGCTCGCGTATCGCGGGCATCTCTTCAGGTACAAGATCGCGATGACCCGTCACCGCAACGATCAACGGGACGGCAAAACCGACCTGCCCGCCGACTATTGTGTGAAATTGTGTTTGCGACAAGTCCATCCCGGCAAAGACTACATTAAGTCACGCCTCGACAATAATCTTGCAGGTTGCAGGTTGCAGGTTGCAGGTTGCAGGTTGCAGGTTCGACCTGCCGGTGCCGGGATATTCGTTGTAATACGCGCAACGTTTCCTGTGCAGGGTCCAATTCCAATGAACAGGGAAGGAGCAAAATCCCGGAGATGGTTGTTGATTGCCATCTCCGGGTTTGCAACGGTCGATCGGTCTCGTGCCAGGACCGCTAAGGCGTAGTTCCGAGAATTTCGTCCAGAATCGCCGGATTAATCAGGCAGTGATCGTCGCTGCCGATCTTGTCGGCATCAAAGGTAGTCGGATGCCCAAGATAACTGCAAGCCGCAAATGTCGCGGCCATCGAGCGACCAGTGACCAGTCCTTTGAAATTGGTCGAGCAGGACGGCGTATCGAGCGCCAGCAACGTCAGTGCATCGAGTTCAGGAATAGCTCTGTCAAGAACCTTTTGCGGATTCCACGACCATACGGTCACCTTGAGTGTGGCGAGAAATAACTTATTCCGCAGCGCATTCAGGTGCGCATTCGGAATGGCGGGCGAGCAGCTCGGGAAACGTTTCTCGGTACGTATTTCTCTTCTCAAGTTTCCCAGCATACTGAGGACCTGTGGCAGCTGGCCGAGACGGCCTAGAGACGTGTTACGCATGTTGAGCCAATAACCCACTGTGGACGAGCGGCGAGCATTTCGCGCCCTGTCACATTCGGCGGTCGACGTTTGTACGTACGGCGCGTCCTTGTCTGATGGGTCGAGGCTGATCGTGCCGGTTACCGGTCGAAAATCCCTGTCGTCTTCGTTGCAGTTGTTGTCATAACCAACCAGCGGTTCCGGGTTTTCGGACGTTAGAGCGATCCCATCGCTTACGACATCGGATTGTATGACACAGAATGCACCAACCAGGGATTTCACGTAATCATGATCGCCGTAGCGTGGCGGATTACCGGAGCCCGGATCAGGTGCAATACGTTGCCACGGTGAAGCAAGAGCAGCGCCTACTGGCACGAGTGGAATAAGCGCGGCACAGTTCAGATCGAAAGGATCGGGTCCGGCCACTGAGTTTCGTAGTGCCTTACCAATATCCAGCTTGCGTGGTTTGAAGAAAAGGTTGCGCCCCCTGCCATTGCCCGCCGTCTCCCGGTAGTCCTGGAATGTGCAGCAGTCCGCCGTCACCATGCCACCGCCGCCAGGAGCGATTTCCTGGTAGAGGAAGTCAAACGGGTTGATATTGTCCGGGTCTTCTGCGCCCGCAAAAACCGTTACCGGTGCTTCAGGATTGTCAGGGTCAGGTTCGGCCACGGCCACGGTTGCTTCGACTTCAATGGTTACCGTCGCAGTGTCATTTTCACCGTCAACGTCGGTCACTGTGTAGTTAAAGGTATCTGTACCACCAAATCCCGCATCAGGTGTATAGGTCACGACGCAGGTTGCCTTGGCGCCACAATTCATTTGTGAGGTAGTGCCGTTTTCCGGTCCGCCCGGGTCACCCTGCGCCGGTATAGTCACCGTGAGGGGTTCATCTTCTGCGTCATCATTGACCAGCACTGCAATGTCTACAAGCTGGTTGGCGAGGGTGTTAGCCATGTCATCTTCGGCATCGACCGGCATGTTCTCGTATTCAACGACATACCCGGCTATGTTTCCGAGAGCGCCTTCATCGTTCCAGAGGAGGGGATCTGCGGAAAAAAATGCAATAGCGAGATGACTTTCAACACCGGCGTCGTTTGGCTCGCTTGCTTGCCAATTCGCCCACATATTAGGTATTCCATTGGTACCGGGAAAGGATCCTTCACCGTTTACCCATTGCCAGTTGGCTTTTGGATCCATCGGCGGTACGGGATCCTGGTGCCCGCCGACGTATAGCTCGCCGATGACACCAGACGCCGCGCGTAGCGCCTCGATGGCATTACCTTCGGCCTCCGTCGTGATAGTCGCCAGATGACCAGGCTTTCCTAAATAGGTCAGACTCATGGCAGTCGCATTTGCTTCGACCCACGGGCGCCTTGGATCAGCCACGAATTCATAATAATTTCCGCCAGGCGCCTGAACCACCGTCCCTGTTGTTTCTTCGGCGGCGTTTGCAGTTACTGACGCACATATGAGTATCCACGCAATCCCAACGGATTTACTGATTCTGTAATTCATTGCTGTTCCCCTGAATCGTCTTTGCCAACATTCGGCGTGACGAATTTTTTAATTCGTTCAGTGTCTGAGCTCTGTGCAGTGATGTTGCCACCTACAAGCATGCATCATGCTGGCGCAGATAATTTTTTGTTATTTACTAGTGATCGTTGCAACGCGATGTTATTTTTAGTTTTTTCTTAATCTACGCGTTCACTTGTACGATACACTCGTATGCGGACGCCCGCAATTGTTCGACCGAACAAAACCAGTCGTTATGTCAACAGAAACGTAAGCATTGAGTATTCGGTAAATTTAACCATTCAAATCGATCGTTGTATTCGATTTTTTGTTTTGTATAGCGTTCCTCAATATCGCATCCGTATCACATGAAATGCCTGCGTTGCCTGTCATTTAATAGAATCGCGCTGCGCCCGGTCCAGGCTGGCCAGGTAACCCGCAGTGATATCGATGTATATTTTTCGACTTCCGGCGTCGGGGCCTGCCTCAAGCCTCGCCTGGCTTGTCACTAACAACTGTTCTGCTTTCTCCAGGTCTCCAAGGCGGGCAAGCGATGCACCTTCAACACTTCCCGCCCAGGCAACGCGCCAGTGTCCTTCCGACAGGGTACTAATGAACATCTCACGTGCCTGCGATGCATATTGTCGAGCCTGATCGATGCGTCCGGTCTCCAGATAGAGCCGCGCCAAATGAATCGTGCTTTCTGCTACCTGGGAATGCTGATAGCCCAACAAAGCAATACGCATTGACAGACTCTCGTCGAGCATAATCTCCGCAACCTCATAGTCGCCTTCAGTAATCAACCATGCTCCAAGGCCTGCGAGTCCATAGGCTACGTCGGGATGATCGTACGGAAATAACTCGCGAGTCATGTCCAGAGACTCGTTCGCCATTTCTATGGCAGCTTCACGATCACCTCTGTCATACAGCAGAAATGCGAGGTTACTCAATACCAGCGCAATATCGGGATGCGCGTTCCCGAGTGCCTGTTTTCGTATAGCAATTACCTCGCGATACAATGGCTCTGCTGCCGCAAAGTCGCCGGTGTCATGCAAGAGCATAGCGAGGTTATTCAGATTGACGGCGATCGTCGGATGCTGGTCATCCAGTAGCACTTTGTTCATATCCAGTGCTTCGCGAAATAGCGCTTCGGCTTCCGCAAAGCGACCTTCGGTCCATAGCAGCAACGCGAGATTATTGAGTCCATCTGAGAGCTCTGGATGTAGGCTGTTCTTAAGCAATTTCCTGCGCATGACGATACTGGTACGCAGCATCACTTCGGCCTCGTCATAGTCTCCCTGATCGAACAAATTCATGCCCAGGTATTCTATGCTCATGGCAAGGTCGAGATGCTCCGCTCCCTGGGTCTTGCGTCGAATCTCCAGCGACTCTCTCAGTAATACCTCGGCTTCTTCGAAGCGTCCATCCATTGATAACAGGTCGGCAAATCCTTCCAGCGTCTCGCTAACTTCTGTTGCGTCAGCGCCAAGCAGGCGGCGTTGAGTGTCCAGCGCTTCTCTGTACATTGGTTCGGCATCTTCGTATTTTGCCTGCAGGCTCAGGACCTCGGCCAGATGCGCCAGGGTCAACGCCACATCCACATGTTCATCGCCAAATTTTGCGCGTCGTTTGCTCAACGCGTCGTTGAGCAGTTCACCTGCCTCCGGATAAAGACCGAGACTTTTGTACACACTGCCCATCGTGTCCATCAGTGTGGCCTGAATCTCCGGTTGGTCCTCAAGCTCGGTGTCGATACGTTCGGCACCCTTATCCAGAATCTCTCTCGCAGTGATGGCATTGCCCTTGGCCTCACTCGGATCTGAAACGCTGAACAAGCCGACCATGAAGTCAGTTGTCTGTCGTGCAGTCTCAGCGTCTATCTCAGCCTGCGCTCTCTGAATCTCCGCCTCATTTCGAGCCAAGACCGCCATTGTTGCCAATCCACTGGTTACGACCATCCCGACGATTGCTGCCGCAGTGATGACGTACATACGCCGCTGTCGACGTTGTTGTTCACGTTGCTTGAGTGCGTCGAAGCCGACGCCCAGCATTCCTGATATAAGTTTGAGTTTGGCGTTTTGTTTGCCATCACCCTGCGGTCTGCCATCGGCAGCAATGGGTTCTGCGGGTTTATCAGATAAAACGCCATCGGTACCCATTTGAAAACGTACTGCTGGGGGAAAGCATTCGGTGTCGGTGCCGGGCTCACCATCGACGATCAGGCAAAATATTCGATGTTCGCGACCAAGGCGCTTGTAGGTGAGAATTTCCTCGTTAGTCCAGTGAGAGTTTGCGGCGTTTGGCGAGCAAATGACGATCTGGCAGGCGGAGTCTTCAAGTGCCTGGGTCAGCTCTGTACCCAGGCTGTGTGAGGATGAAAGCTCCTCGCGATCACGGAACACCTTTCCCATGCGTTCCGGGATGGTGCCCATAGTCGTGGTCTCACCCACGAGGTATTTCGGTATGCGAAATGTTTCCAGCGCTTTGTGCAGCCAGGAAGCCCATTTTTCATCTTTATGGCTGTAGCTGATGAAAGCGCGATACTTGTATTCCCTACCCACTGTATCGCTCGTCCTTAAACGGATCTTGTGCCCTAATAATAGATGAAGCAGTGCTGGTTAT
This sequence comes from uncultured Woeseiaceae bacterium, assembly GCA_964403695.1. Classification (GTDB taxonomy): domain Bacteria; phylum Pseudomonadota; class Gammaproteobacteria; order Steroidobacterales; family Woeseiaceae; genus SZUA-117. Next base: position 36,095 of record CAYOHF010000018.1, read on the forward strand.
CGATCATTGTTGCGGCGCAGCAATTGTGGATCACTGAACTTTCGGCTCGTAGTGGTGGCCGTTGCGCTAATCCTGGCATGACAATTACTGACTGTGGGAACTCATGCTGCGCGCTAGAATCAAACTGATAATCGGAGCACATCCTACTTGCAGTGCGCTTAATGCCTATGAAAAAAATCACTATTGTCGCCATCTTTAGTTCTCTGGCTGCTTTTGCTGCAGCAGGCTTTATATACAAGGGTGACATGTCGTCACCCATCCACAGCCCTGAAGCCGTGACTGAATTCGATTCCGGCCTGCCGTTCGAAAAACGTATTGCCGCTCTGGAACAAGCGGTGAGTGATGAACGCCAGGCCCGGCAATGGCTACAGGAGGAGGTTCTGTACCTGACCGAGGAGTTGGCGTTGCTGTCTGGCGGCGACAATCCGGAGCCACCACCCGAAGTTGATGTCGTACAGACAACGGAAGATTCCGGTTCTGCGCGCCGTGAGGATTATCGTCGCAGATATTCTGAGGAAGGTCGTATTGAGGCGCTGATAGAGGCTGGATTCCTGCCTGGCCAGGCAAGCCTGATTGTGCGGCGAGAGGCCGAACTGCAGATGGATGCATTGCAGGCGCGCTACGATGCTGAGCGTAGCGGCGATCCCGCGGACTATTTTCGCAACCGCAACGCGGGCACCGACGCGTTGCGTGAAGAGTTGGGTGATGCCGACTATGAGCGCTATCTTGAGGCGAATAACCGCTCCACGAGCATTTCGATCTCCAGTGTTATTGATAGTTCGCCGGCACAGGCAGCAGGGCTGCGCTCGGGCGATGAAATTGTTCGTTATGACGGCGAGCGGGTTTTCAGCATGACGGACCTGACACAGCAGGCGATAGAAGGCGTGCCGGGGCAAAACGTGGCGGTTGATATCGTGCGTAATGGTGTCCCGATGCAGGTTGTGATGCCGCGCGGGCCGGTTGGGATCAGTGGGGGGCGGAGGCGGCAGTAGTGGGCTTTTCGTGGGCTGATAGCTCATTCGCGGCTGAAGCCGCTCCCACAGGCTGTGCCATAACATGAGCTTCTGCCTGTTTTGAGATGGTTTGTGGAAGCGGCTGTCTACATTACTGTCCTTAATTCAGCGCACAGATAAGGACAAGACCAAAGACGCCGCGAATGGGGTCACTTCTGGCAAATTGTCCACCGTAAAGCTGCTATTCGAACCGCGGCCCCACACCACCTGAATCCGCACTGGCACAATGACTCTCGGCCATGCAAAATGAGCATCGGGGAACATAAGAAAAACAGGTGGTGCTCTATTGGGCAAACTCCGTTACACCATTCCAAATAGTTTTACTGCGATGAGCCTGTTGCTCGGCGTCGGCTCGATTGTGACCGGGCAACTCGGTGACCTGGAACTGGCAGGCTGGATGATCGTCTGGTGTGGTCTTCTCGACATTCTGGATGGCCTGGCCGCACGCCTGCTCGATGCAACTTCAAATTTTGGTGCCGAATTCGATTCGATGGCGGACCTCGTGGCATTCGGTGTCGCGCCAGGCATGCTCGTGTTACAGGCGGGGATGCAGATTGGTGGCGTGAAGCTGGGCAGCAATGCATTCTTGATATTGGTGTTGTCAGTCGGTGTTTTCGTGCTTGCCGGGGCGATGCGCCTGGCACGGTTCAATCTGTCCACCGGCAAACCGCGTAGCGGCTGGTTCGCCGGCATTCCGATTACGGCCGCCGGCGGTGGTCTCTTGTCCACGACAGTAATTTTGTTGATCCGCCACGACGAGATCGCCGATTCCTTGCCGTTGCATGCCTACCTGCCGGTTTTGATGTTCGTGCTGGCGCTGGGAATGATGTCGTCAATTCGTTTCCCGAAAATCTTAAAGCGCAAGAGCAACTTCATTAACGGTTTTCAGATATTTAATCTTTTGGCCTCATACTATTGTGGTATCACGCGCAGCTATCCCGAGTTTTTGTTCTTCATGGGATTGTTCCTGCTCGTCTCTGGCATCATCGCTGGCCGAATTACCAAGATCGAAGAGTTGGAAGAAGAATCAACCAAATAGACTTTTGTTCTACCTGAATAAACCGGGGTCGAACCGAGGTTTTCGGAAAACCTCGGTTCGACCCCGGTTTATTCTTTGTTTTGTTTGACAAGAGGATCACCGATTGAGTTCTGATACTGCGGCGATGATCGCGCGGCGCAAAAATGTACTTGGTTCTGCGTACAAACTTTTCTACGACGAGCCGGTGCACATTGTGCGCGGTGAAGGTGTCTGGCTTTACGATAGCGACGGCCGTAAATTTCTCGATATGTATAACAACGTACCGCATGTTGGCCATTGTCATCCGCATGTCGTCGAAGCGCTGACGCGGCAGATAAGAACACTTAATACGCACACCCGCTATCTGCATGGTGGCGTGCTCGAATACGCCGAGCGGCTGACCGGGAAATTTGCCGATGAGCTAGACACGGTCATGTTCAGCTGCACCGGCAGTGAAGCCAATGAGTTGGCGTTGCGAATTGCGCGGGCCTGCACCGGCGGCACCGGATTAATCGTCACGGACTACGCCTACCACGGTAATACCAAGGCGATTTTCGAGATTTCTACGGAAGACATTGCGGCAGAAGATATTCCGGACTTCGTAGTCACCGTGCCGTCTCCTGACACCTATCGCGGCATGTACCGCGACGAGGACGCGGCTGAGAAGTATGCCAGCCACATTGATACCGCGATTGAAACGCTGCTAAGTCGCGGCATCAAGCCGGCCGCATTCGTCATCGACACCATCCTTTCAAGCGCGGGTATCGTCACGCCACCTGCTGGATATCTACGCAAAGCTGCAGATCGCATTCACGCTGCCGGCGGATTGTTCGTTGCAGACGAAGTTCAACCGGGCTTTGGCCGAATGGGAACACATTTCTGGGGCTACGAAGCAGATGACCTGGTGCCCGATATCGTGACCATGGGTAAGCCGATGGGTAATGGACATCCGATGGCGGCAACCGTGACACGAGCCGAGCTGATCGACCAGTTTTCCGAGCGTGCTCACTACTTTAATACTTTTGGTGGCAGCCCCGTTTCCTGCGCGGCGGGCATGGCAGTGCTGCAGGTCATCGAAAAGGAACAGCTGCAGCAAAATGCACTCACCGTCGGTCAGTATCTGACAGATGGCCTGAACGATATGGCGACCCGCATCGAGGCTATCGGGGACGTGCGCGGCAGCGGGTTTTTCAAGTCGGTTGAGCTTGTTACCGATAGGGAATCACGCGCGCCGGCAACCGAGCTTGCAGCCCGGGTCATCAATGGACTACGCGAACGGCAGGTACTTGCAGGGCGGATGGGTAAGGATGGAAATATTCTGAAGCTTCGTCCGCCGATGGTATTTACGCAGGAAAATGCCGACCATTTCCTGAATACCCTCGACGATGTGCTCAGCGCAACGTAGGCAGTAAATGCGGGGAGTTAATATGCGAAAAACTTTTCTACTGATGGCAGCGCTCATTTTTGTAGCGTCATGTACCTATTATGGGGACGGTGAGTCGGAAGACGTCGTCAGTGAGCTGGCGAGCTATGAGCATCTGCCCGGTTATTTTGATTTGTACTGGGACGATGGGAAAGGCCGGCTTCTTATCAGCGTAGACAAGTTTGCAGAGCCGTTTATCTATCAATCATCACTGGCGCGAGGCATCGGATCAAACGATATTGGACTTGATCGCGGTCAACTGGGTTCGACAAAAGTCGTCGAGTTCCAGCGCTCCGGACCAAAAATTCTGTTGGTTCAAAATAACCTTGATTACCGTGCCGTGAGCGATGACGTCAATGAGCAGAATGCCGTCGATGAATCATTTGCGCGTTCCGTTATCTGGGGGTTCGAGGCGCTCGGCGAAAGTGATGGGGCTGTCCTTATCGATGCGACGGATTTTCTCATTCGGGATTCACACGGCATTGCCGCGCGGCTCACAAGTATGGAAGAGGGCGAGTTCGTTCCCGATGCAACGCGCTCGGCTGTTTACATGCCGAACACCAAAGCCTTTCCCGATAACTCGGAGATCGAGGCGATCGTCACGTTTACGGGTCAGCCAACTGGCGAGCACCTGCCGACGGTGATTCCGGACGCTGCATCTTTCACGGTACACCTGCATCACTCGCTGGTTCGTTTGCCGGACGACGACTTCGAACCACTGGTTTATGAGCCCAGATCAGGCGTTATCGGGCTGGGGTATGGTGATGCCGGTTTCAGGGACTACGCAACGCCTGTTGGCGAGGCGCTTAATGTCGCATTCGGTAGAAAATTTCGATTGAAGAAGAAGGACCCTACAGCTGATGTGAGTGAAGCAGTCGAGCCGATTGTTTATTACGTCGATCGTGGTGCGCCGGAGCCTATTCGATCTGCATTGATCGAAGGTGCAGCCTGGTGGAACCAGGCTTTTGAGGCGGCCGGCTACAAAGACGCTTTCCAGGTTCGGTTGTTGCCCGAAGATGCAGACCCAATGGACGTTCGTTACAACGTGATCCAGTGGGTCCACCGCTCGACCCGCGGCTGGTCCTATGGTGGTGGCATCATCGACCCGCGCACCGGTGAAATCATGAAAGGCAAGGTAACGCTCGGTTCATTACGGGTACGGCAGGATTACCTGATCGCGGAGGGCCTGCTGGCGCCGCATGACGGTGAGGAAAAGCCCGACGAAATGCTGCAAATGGCGCTGGCACGGATTCGTCAGCTAGCAGCGCATGAAGTGGGTCACACCATTGGCATGGAACACAATTTCGCTGCCAGCACGCAGGGGCGGACCTCCGTCATGGACTATCCGTTTCCATTGATCAGTTTTGATGACAATGGAAAAATCGACCTGGACGATGCTTACGATGTCGGTATTGGTGCCTGGGATAAACGCACAGTGCTCTACAGCTACCAGGACTTTCCCGATGGAACGAATGTAGCCGGCGGGCGTGACCAGATTATGGCCGAGACGATCGCGTCAGGGCTGCGCTATGTTTCCGATGACGACTCCCGCGCGATTGGCACGGCACATCCGAATGGCAATCTCTGGGATAACGGTGCCGATGCAATTGCAGAACTCGAAAACCTGCTCAATGTGCGTGCTTATGCACTGGGAAGGTTTTCTGAAAATAACATTCGCCCCGGTCGCCCGTTGGCAACACTGGAGGAGGTGCTGGTGCCACTGTACTTGTTGCATCGCTTCCAGGTTCAGGCCGTGGGCAAGATTATCGGTGGCCAGAATTTCACTTATGCACTACGGGGTGATGGGCAGGTTCCGATTACCGGCGTTGACGGGGAACGGCAGCGTGCAGCGATCGACGCTCTTTTCAATACGCTGAGCCCCGCCGTTTTGCGTTTGCCGGAAAACGTTTTGCAACTGATACCGGCAAGACCACCGGGTCATGCAAAGTCACGGGAAACATTTCCAAGCGCTACAGGCAAAATTTTTGAGCCGGTCGGCGCAGCCGAAAGCGCCGTTGTGCTGACGCTCGACGTGTTGCTCGAATCGACGCGTGCTGCGCGGATGATTTCATCCAGCGCACGTGATCCGGAGTTACCGGGATTTCATGAGTTGATGTCAGGCTTGTTGCAGAGAACCTGGTACGCGAGTCACCAGGCCGGCATGGATGGCGAGATCCAGCGCACAACGAACAGCCTGGTACTCGAGCGACTGATGTTGCTTGCGGTGGATGAAAGCGCGGACACCCAGGTGCGGGCAATAGCCATGGATGCCGTGGACACGCTGTATGAATGGCTGGGAACGCGTGCCAATAGTGAGAACGACAGTTCCTGGCATGCACATTACGGGTTTGCGAGCTATCAGATTGATCGCATGCGAGATGATCCTGCGAGTCTGGAGATAACGGAGTCGGTAATAGCGCCGCCCGGAGAACCAATCGGGGCTACTAACGACAGGTATTGATAAGTATTCGTGGCGCTATCGCGGCGGGACGCCGCTCCCACAGGGATTGCG
>CAYOHF010000019.1:0-41296 GCA_964403695.1 uncultured Woeseiaceae bacterium
TTATCGCGCACATTTAAAGGTGTCCACCAAACCAGGGCAAGACAAAGAAGCGGCCGGTTGATTCGAGAATGTTAAGAATGTTTACACCGGCACCACGGGCTGCATTGGTCGGGGTTGTTACTCGCGCGTCTCAGACCGAAGCGTGAAATCGGCGACCAGTGGCAGGTGGTCGTAGTAGCCTGCCTCTTGGTCATAGACGACATCGGATTTCTGCAGTCCAAGCTTGGCAAGCTCATCCGTTGACATTTCCATCGTATTCAATACGAAACGCTGACTGACCGACAACACGCTATCAGTGAATAAAATGCGGTCCAAGGCGCTAGGTGCGAAAGACAGTTTGTCATTGCGCCAAGTGTAATAGTTTTGTTCCTTCGCATTGTGACTGGGCCTGGCATCAGCCATGTCGGTGCCGTCCCAGTCGATCGCGAAATCGGGTCCGAATGTCTCTTCATCAGCGATATCGCCAGTAATCAGTGTCTCAAAAGGTTGCATCGGAGCGCCAGGCACCACATTCATATCGCCCACTATGACAATGGGTGTATTGCCCGCTAAAGCGTTAGCGTGGCTCGACTTTCGCAGGTTGCGCATCCGTCGAACAATAGCGTCTGATTGCATCTGACGGAGGGCCACGTTCTTTTCGCCAACTCCGCTCTTATTGTGCATTGCAATCATATAGATGTTTGAGCCGCCAGATTTCTTGGATACATCTATAAGGGCCGATGCGTATCCGAACTTGAAGTCCGGTAGCCCCCACTGGGGAAGTGGGTATGGTGCAGCCAGTTCGCCACCTTTCTGTCGCATCGGGTAGCGGCTGATTATTGCGTTGTCGGCGACTGTATGAACTTGCCAGGACTTTCCGTTTGCCAGCGGGACGTAGCTATTCATTAGCTGTTTGAGCTGTTTTGCCAGGTCCGGCCGCATCATTTCCTGGAGACAAATAACATCCGGATTGATGGTTCGAACGATACGTGCAAAAGCCTCATGGCGAGCGCCGTCAGGTGGAATGATCGAGTTCCGTTTCACGTTCCATGACATCACTCGGACTGCAGAAGAATGCTGCCGTTGAAGGGCGTCCGGGTGTGGCACGGGTCCATCGTTGTTTGCTGTGCAGCCGGCGAGAAAAATAGAGAAAGTGGACAGTAGCAACAGCTTTCGGAACTGGAGAGAAACGTCAGTCGGTTTGATTCGTCCCCTAATAATGTTCTCCATGACGCCCGCACGAGCACGTTGAACGAATTCTTTCTCGGATCGAACGCTAGTCCTCGACCGTCCGCTTTGGGTTGCCGTCATTTGCGGACCTTTTCGGTCATTCTAGCCTAATGTCTGCTTTCGACTAAATGCTGCTGTAACGAGTCTGGGTGATCTGCGCAAGTATGGAGATCGCGATCTCAGCCGGTGATCGCCCGCCAAGTGGCAAGCCGATCGGGCCGGCAATACGATGCAGTGTTTCACGACCGAAACCATGTTCAGCCAGGCGCTCCAGTCTTCTCGCATGATTTTTTTTGCTGCCCAGGGCGCCTATGTAAAAAGCATCGGATTCAAGCGCGGCCTGCAACGCGGGGTCATCGATTTTGGCATCGTGGCTGAGCGTTATTATGGCGGTTCGGGAGTTGAGCGATAGTTTCTGTAAAGCTTCCGTTGGCCATTCGTGACTGATTTCGGTCTCCGGAAAACGATCTGAAGAAGCGAACGCCGTTCGCGGATCGATCAACTGTACTTTGTAGCCGGCGATACGTGCCATAGGGATCAGTGCCTGTGCGATGTGTACGGCACCGACGATAATTAAGCTTGGTGCACAGGAGAATGTCTGCAGCAAATATTGTTCCTGCGCAACCTCCATGGTCGTGGCACCATCACGACGTAAAAGCTCCCGGCCGCGTTCTATGAGTTCATTGGGCATCTGGTCGACATCGCCATGAACACCGGTGTCATCGATCAGTACCTGGAGGTCATTGGCAAGTCCGCGCAGCATTACTGCGGATTGATCCCTGTGACTTGCAGCAACCAATCGCTCTAGCAAGACACGTTTCATTCCACCGGCTCCAGTAGAATCCGGATCTGCCCGCCACAGGCCAGGCCAACTTGCCACGCTTCATCATCGGTGACACCAAATTCCAGTATCTGTTGCTTGCCACTCTGGATGACTGCCTTCGCGGCACGGATAACTTCGCCCTCGACACACCCACCCGAGACCGAACCCTCGAAGGAGCCGTCTTCGGCAATGACGAGGTTGCTACCCGGGGGCCGCGGTGAAGATCCCCAGGTTTGAATAACGGTAGCCAGCGCAACGGCTTTTCCCGACTGGCGCCACGCCAGCGCCTGTTGGATTACATCCTGCGGATCGTATTCAGTGATACGTGTTTGTTTCATGATGAGTGGCTTTTCCGTGCTGGCGTTGCGGCTATTAGTCTACTTTGCAAATTACCGTATCAAGTCACTGCTCTAGCGGCCGGCCTTATCACGCTGAGCAAAAGTCCCGCCATTTTCTGCCAGTTCCTGTAGCAACTTCGCCGGCTCCCAAAATTCCGCTCCGAACTGTTCGCGGAATTCACAAATCCTTTTATAGACTTTCTCAAGGCCGACTGAATCGGCATAGTGCATCGGTCCGCCACGATGACGAGGAAAGCCGTAACCATTGGTCCAGATCACGTCGATGTCGCTGGCCCGCAATGCGATGCCCTCGCCGAGAATTCGTGCGCCTTCATTGATCAGGCCGTAAATGCAACGTTCGATAATTTCTTCTGCATCGATGGCACGCCTTTCTATGCCGAGCGCTGCAGACTCCTTATCGATCATGAGCTGGACTTCGGGATCCGGCGTCGGTTGGCGCGAACCATCCTCGTATAAATACATTCCCTTGCCGGTTTTCTGACCATAACGGCCCTGTTGCGCGAGCAGGTCCGCGACACGATAGAAACGCGGGTCATCGGGTAAATTGGATCGTTCCTGCCTGGCTTTGTAACCGACGTCGAGGCCGGCAAGATCACCTACCGCATTCGGTCCCATGGCCATTCCCCAATCGTACAAAACCTGATCGATTTGTTCCGGTGGCGCGCCTTCCAGCAGCATGAACTGATTTTCACGACCGTAGCTGTACAGCATCCTGTTACCGACGAAGCCGACGCAATTACCGACAACAACGCCGATTTTTTCGAGCGTCTTCGTCAGACGCAACGACGTGGCAATTACTTCAGCCGAAGTTTCTTTGCCGCGAATAATTTCAAGCAAACGCATAATGTGAGCCGGACTAAAAAAGTGTAATCCGATTACGTCTTGCGGCCGTTTCGTAGCGGCGGCAATTTCATCTACGTCAAGTGTTGATGTATTCGATGCGAGAATTGCACCTTGTTTACAAACCTGGTCCAGCTTTTCAAAAACTTCCTTCTTGATCGCCATGTTTTCGAACACAGCTTCAATGACCAGGTCAGCATCACTCAGGTCATCGTAATTCGCACTTAGAGATAGTCGATCAATGGACTCCAGCATTTTTTCTTTGGAAATTTTGCCACGAGCGATTCCACCTTCAAATAGTTTTTGGATGGTCGTATGACCGCGTTCGAGTCCGGCTTCATTGTTGTCCAGCAAATGCACACTGTAGCCGGCATTGAGACAGCTGTAAGCGATGCCGGCGCCCATCGTGCCTGCGCCCAGGACGGCTACTTTGTTAATAGTCGCGACGGGCGTTTCCTTGCCAATACCAGGTACTTTGTTGACGGCGCGCTCAGCGAAAAAGGCGTGCCGCAGCCCGGCCGATTGCGGCGAGTCTTTACATTCCGTGAATAGTTCACGTTCAGCTTTGCAGCCTTCTTCATACGTCAATCGGGTCGCCAATTCGACGCAGCGAATAATTCTTTCCGGTGAAAACAGGCCGCGGGCTTTCTTCGCGATATTTACCCTGCTTTTTTCAAACAGATCTTCTGCGACGTCTGCGACCGGCAAGTCGCGCACATGTCGTGGCCCCTTATCGATAGCACCCGCAGCGAATTCGAGCGCGGCTCCCGACAAATCATTCATGGTAACGACCTTGTCTACCAGGCCCGCGTCAAACGCAGCCTGTGCACCGATCGGGTTACCCGAGAGCATCATGTTGAGTGCCATTTCGGCGCCCACCAGGCGCGGCAACCGTTGCGTTCCGGAAGCACCCGGCAGCAAGCCAAGTTTTACTTCGGGAAGGCCAACCTTCGCTGAATCCAGGGCGACGCGATAATGGCAACCCATTGCGACCTCCAGACCGCCACCTAGTGCGGTGCCATGAATGGCGGCAATGACCGGTGTTTCACAAGCATCGATGCGCTCGACAATATCCGGCAAATACGGGGCCTGTGGTGGCATATCAAACTCGCGTATGTCCGCTCCGGCAATGAAAGTCCGACCATCACAAATAATCACGATCGCCTGCGCCTCCCGGTCGGCATCGGCCTGTTCGAGACAGTTCATGAGCCCGTCACGGACTGCGTGGGACAGTGCATTGACGGGAGGACTATCGATGGATATCAGTGCTACGTTGTCGCGAAGTTCAAGGCGGACGGGCTTCATTGTTGTTCCTTATTAGTAATCTGGTGTTTTAGGTCCCCAGCTTGCCATTGTCGCCAAAACCGCGCGTAAATTCGACTAAAGAGGCGTTAACCGTGATCCTTCAACGCGCGTAGATACGTGCTGAGCTTTTCGCATCTCCACTGTCGTTCTTTTCGGAAGCCGGCACTTAATGAATTATTCGGCTTAGGCTTGATCCGAAACTGGACTTCGAATAGCGTTAGCTGCCCATTTTTGAATTGGAAGCAGGCCCGTGACTTTTGTAGTTGTCGAAAGCTGTATCAAATGCAAACTGACGGACTGCGTTGAGGTGTGCCCGGTCGATTGTTTTCATGAAGGTCCGAATATGCTGGTTATCGACCCGGATGAGTGCATTGACTGCACCTTGTGTGAGCCGGAATGCCCGGTTGAGGCTATCTTCTCTGAGGACGAACTACCTGCCGGCCAGGAAAAATTCCTTGAGCTGAATACCGAGTTGTCGCAGATATGGCCGGTGATTACGGAGATGAAAGATCCACCGGAAGATGCCGACGAATGGCGTGAGGTCAGCGACAAACTGCAGCATCTTGAGCGGTAAGTAACTGATTCTATTGCGTTATGCGGCAGGCGTCGCTCTGATCAGATCGATCACGACCTGGGCGAATTCCGGCCCTTTGTCTTCCTGTAAAAAATGCCCGGCATTCCTGATCTTTGTATGTGATTGACTCGCGGCGCCCGGCACCTCGCTTTGCCATGGTTTTTCCCCGCCACGCGTAATCGGATCGCGATTGCTGAACGACGTCAGAAACGGTTTGTTCCAATTGCGAAAGACCTCCCAGGCGGCACGATTAGCGGGGGTCGCCGGATCGTCAGGTGTTGCTGGTACCAATTTTGGAAATGCCCTCGCCCCGGCTTTGTAGTCCGCAGACGGAAATGGCGCATCGTAGGCAGCAACAACTTCCGCTGAGAGTTGCGTGACCGTGGCTGACTGAATGATCCGGCCGATCGGGAACCAGGGGCTGTATTGTGCGAATGCTCGCCAGATCAGGAATGCTCTTGGCATTGCCTGATCGCCTGTAGGCATGCCGCCATTGCCAAGTACAATGCGCGCAAAGCGTTGTTCGTTTTCTGCGGCAACCCGCAAACCGATCAATGAGCCCCAGTCCTGGCAAACCAGTGTTATTCCATCGAGGTCCAGCTGCTCGATGAACTGGCGCATCCATGCAACGTGGCCTGCATAGCTGTAGTCGCCCTGACGGCTTGGTTTGTCGGATTTGCCAAAGCCAATCAGGTCGGGTGCAATCACGCGATAACCGGCGGCGGTTATCGGCGGAATCATGTGCCGGTACAGGTAACTCCAGCTTGGTTCACCGTGCAGTAACAGCACCGGCTCGGCGTCTTTCGGCCCCTCGTCGACGTAGTGCATGCGCAGACCGTCGATGTCGACGTAGTTAGGAGCGAAGTTGTAGTTGGGCAGGTTTTCGAAACGGTTCTCTGGTGTGCGCAAAGATTTCATCTGATGGTTCCTGTAAAGATATAGCTACGTCCCGCAGCAAACTGTGGGAGCGGCTTTAGCCGCGAATGGGTGCCGAGCATTCGCGGCTAAAGCCGCTCCCACAGAAATTCCTGGTGCAAAGCAAGTCGCGCTGTCGTCAGGCAAATGTTCGGCCTACAAACCAGAATATACCAATTCCGCACAGACCTGCTGCCAACAGCGGTGCCGCCGATTCAGGTAAACGACTTCGCAGCAGGCTGGCAACTGTCAAAGCTGCAGCAACCAGGACCAGCTGGCCGATCTCTACTCCAAGGTTGAAGCCGAGCAACGGAATAAACAGCGACGTGCCGAGAATTCCTGTTTCCATCAGGAAACCGGCAAAGCCGAAGCCATGCACCAGGCCGAAGCAGGTCGTTGCAACGAACAACAGAGCGCTAACGCGCGTGTCACCGCGTTGCGCAAGTTCGCGGGCAGCAAGCAAATAGCAAAGGGCAAAAATGCCGATGCCCAGGTAGGCGAGGAGGGCGCGATTGGTGAGTAAATCAAGGGCCAGAGCAGTGGCGCCGATCAACCATGCCAGACCCATACTGGCAAACGCATAACGCGCCACCTTTTGCCGCTGCGCCAGGAAATACTCGACAGCAACGAGTGCCACAGTGAAGCCGATAAACGCCTCGACGAGTTGGCCATCGGCGTGTACATAACCAAGCACCGCCGCCGCGAGGCTGATGCTGTGACCGAGCGTGAAACCGGTGACCGCGATAATGCTGCGCCGGATCGAGCCTGAAATTAACAATAGCCCGAGCAGGAATGCGATGTGGTCCAGGCCGCCTGTAATGTGCTTGCTGCCGATCGCGAGGAACGAGGTGAAGGAATAGGAACCGGCTTTAGTGTCAACACTGCTGATGTCCCAGGTATCTGCTGTATCTGTTATCAGCTGTTCGGCCAGCAGGTTGCCGTCACGATGTAGTTTTGCGTAGTGCACATGCCCGGGAGCGGTATCGAACAGTGCGCGATATCGTATGGCAGATGGAGTGCCCGCGCCGCAGTCGAATTGCATCTCAACACGCACGAAACCACTTGCTGCTTGCAGGATATTAATCGACTGCCTGGCGCAGGCGGTGTTTTCTGCCGTTACGATCGTTTGCTCAGTCAGAACGTCACGAAATAACTCCCGCGGCGGAATATCGCTGTCCATATTCTGATACAGGAGCATTACTTCTCGTAGCGGAATCGTAACCGTGCCGGTAATTAGTGAATCGGACAGGTGCCAGTGCGAGTAACTTTCGCTTCTTGTATGTGCATTAGCAATTGTCGCGACACATGTGAGCGCGACCAATGTGGCGATAATGTTGCTGATGCGACTCACGGCAACACGACGTCGACTTTCGCTTTATCCCGCAGGCCATCGAGGTATTCCTGCAGTGTTTCGTCTGCAAGGCTGCGCCGGTAGTCGATAATAACCTGGTTGCGGATCGAGCTTAAGTCCGTTACGACTGCCGATTCTTTCTTCAGTACACGCACGACGATCCACTGCCCGCGCCGTGCGAATACCGCGCTGCTGCCAACAGGCATGTCTATGGTTGTGGCCGCAATGCCAGGACCAAGATAGTCACCCAGGTTTTCGATCGGCATAAGCACTGTCGGAAGATCCGGAATTTTTCGAATTGCGTCAGTGATTACAGGTTCGCCGCTGTCACGAAGTGTCGTTGCAAAACCCTGCGCAACCGACTCGTCATCGGATTGCCAGCCGTCAACCGCGACTTTGTCAATAAAGCTGAATCGATCTGCGTTATCCGCCAGATGTTTTTCGAGTTCCTCATCCGACGGGCTTGCCGCATCGGCTTGTGCAGTAACGGATGCGATCAGGGAATTAACAATCGCATTGCGTACCGTGCCGTCGGACTGTGCCATGCCGAGTTCCAGTCCGCGTTGCACCAGCAGCTCTTCATCGATCAAACGCTCTAACATCCAGCCCCGGTTTTCCGCCAATGAAGCGTTCGTGGATTCCTCGGCGAGCCTGGCCAGCGCCCGTTCATAGTTGTCACGGCTGATGAGCACATCATTGACACGTGCGACGGCGGAAACCGGCAAGTCGGTGTCCATCTCTGCCTGCCGCAAGAAGCCATAGCCCGCCAATATCAACCCTGACAGGGCGCCAAGGGCCAGCCAGCGTATGTCTGGTGTATTTTGTCGGCCGCGCGGAATCTCGCTTTTCGAGTGCATAAATTGGGTCTCTGTTCCTACCTGAGACTGCTATGCTACCGCGAAGTGTTTTCGAGTTCAGTGCCAGTAACTATGACCAATCTCAATCGTGCAGTGGTGCTCATTACCGGCGCCACGGGCGGCTTCGGCCGACAAATGACCAGGCAGTTCATGGCGGCGGGCAGCCGTGTGATCCTGACCGACCTGGATGCCGGTGGGCTCGCAACCCTGAAGGCAGAGTTCGATACATCCTCCAACCAGGTACTCGCGTGCATTACTGCGGATCTGTCGAGCGCAGAGGGTTGCCAGGCGCTGTTCGACGCCGTGCAGTCAGAAGACCTGCAGCCGGATGTTTTAATCAACAATGCCGGTATCGCTGTTTCGGGTCGAATCGGCCACGTGCCAAGAGATCGCTGGGAAGCGCTCATGCAGATTAACCTGCTGGCACCGATGCGGCTGTGCGACTTATTTCTGCCGACTATGATCAAACGCGGTAGCGGCCATATCGTCAATATTTCTTCAGTTGCCGGTTGGATCGGTGCGGCGGGTATCGCGTCTTACTGTGCTTCGAAATTCGGCTTACGCGGTTACAGCGAATCGATTGCGGACGATGTTGCACAATTTAACATCAAGGTATCGGCTGTCTATCCTTATTTCAGCCGTACGCCGATCCTCGATTCGGAACGGTTCGGTTATGCAGTACGCATGGCCATCCCTGATGATATGGTGACGGACCCGGCGGATGTTGTCGCCGCGATTATCAAGGGCGTGAAGCGCAACCGCCTGCATATCTTTCCGGACAAAATGGCGCGCAGAATTCACTACATCAGGCGCTACATCCCCTGGATGATCCCCATTCTTAATCGGCGCCTGCAACAACGCATCGTTCAACCGAATTAGACTCAGTGGACCCCAAATGATCAGTTTAAGAGGCCGCATGATTCGCTTCATGTCGAAACAGTTTTTCAAACGCATCAAACCCGATGCCGATATTGATAAGCTGCGTTCCGAGTTCGAAGCGATTGGCACAAAAATGCGTCCGGCACATGGCGTGCAGGTTCGGCATGCGAATATTGCCGGCATAGAATGTGACTGGCTTGTGCCGGAAGGATGTGATGACGCGCCGGTGCTCTATTACCTGCACGGCGGCGCCTACGTGATGGGTAGCCCGAAAACGCACAGGCGCATGGTCAGCCACATAATCAGCAGGGCAGGGATGCGCGCATTGTTGCCAGACTATCGTCTTGCACCGGAGAATCCGTTTCCGGCATCGCTTGAAGATTCAACCGGTGTCTATCGTGCGCTGATTGAAGGGGGCGTCGACCCGACAAACATCGCAATCGGTGGCGACTCTGCCGGCGGCAACCTGGCGATGGCGACACTGCTGGCGCTGCGCGATGCGGGCGATTCCTTGCCGGCAACCTGTTTCCTGTTGTCACCATGGCTCGATCTTGCAGCAAAGGGCGAGTCTCACGAGACGCGGGCCAAGCATGACCCCTGGTTTCGGCCAGAGGACATGCCCGAGGTCGTCAGGAAATATTGCTCTGAATACGATCTGAAGAACCCTTTGGTATCACCTGTTTATGCCGATGCCTCTGATTTGCCGCCGACCCTGATCCAGGTTGGTGACCACGAAATTCTGCTCAGTGATTCAACCAGGCTGGCAGACAATATCGAGAAGGCCGGTGGCGAGGTTACGTTACAGATCTGGCCTGAAATGTGGCATGTATTTCAGTTCTTTATCGGCCAGATGCCGGAGAGCAAAAAGGCAATCAAAGGTATCGCGGAATATTTGCGGCAACAGTTTGGGGAGCAGGCGGCAACGCTGAACAGGCAAGAGGACCGGGCTGCCTGATTTGAAATCCGCGCCACTTTCGTGGGAGCGGCATCTTGCCGCGATCAATGTTCGGTTTCACGCCCAGGCAATCAGGACCGTGCGTTGCTCGGCTGATTCACGCGCCATAACTTGAGCTTTATCGCCAAACCTGGCCTCGACTTCGTCCCGGCGAATTTTCAACGTCGGCGTCAGCACCCCGTTTTCGATCGTCCAGGGTTCGCTGGTAACGATAATAGCGCCTATTTTTTCGTGCTTGCTCACGGCCGTATTTACTTCAATGAGTTGATCGAGAATGGTTTGTTCAACCGATTTCTTGTCTTGCGGAGCCGCCACGACGCAGACCATTACCGTTTTGGAGTAACCACGCCCCAGCAGGCACAATTGCTCAACAACAGCGCATGCGGCGAAAATATTTTCTATTGGTGCTGGCGCGACAAATTTTCCGTGGATGGTTTTGAAATAGTCTTTGACACGGCCGAAAAGATAAACATAACCGTCCGCATCGACCCTGGCTTTGTCACCCGTGTGTAACCAGCCATCCTGCCACAGCTCTGCAGTCTTCTCCGGCATGTTGTAATAGCCGGGGCTCAAGCCATCTGCCCGAACGAGCAATTCATCATTCTCACCGATCTTGATTGCTACACCTTCAATCGGCTTGCCGATTGAACCAATGCGATTGTCTTCTCCGGAATTTCCGAGCAAGCCCATCGCTTCGGTCTGGCCGAAGCCTTCACACAGGTCCATGCCAAGTCGTGCATACCACTCAAGCATCGATGTCGCTGCCGGCGCGGCACCACTAAGAAGAAAATTGGCGTGTTGCACGCCAAGCATCTCACGGACTTTTCGCGACGTCCCATCGTAATCCGTTGTCAGCGATTGCTCCAATTCCTGAGTCGAGCCGAAACTTGCAATAACTGCCTGCTGCAATAGCTCCCAAACACGCGGCGCGCCAAAGAGAAAATTCGGCTGTGCTTCTGCGAGGTCACGAATCAGGGTTTCGAGTGATTCATTGAAAGTAACCTGGCTGCCCAGCATGACAGAGAAAAACTCGACCACATGCCGTTCGGCAATATGGGCGAGTGGTAGATAAGAGAACGCCCTGGCGTCGTCAGGCAAGTCGGCTTTTGCCCGCATCCGATCTACCGGGACAATGGACGACCGGTGGGTCTGCAATGAACCTTTGGGTACGCCCGTCGTTCCTGAGGTGAAAACAATAGAAATCAGATCTTCGAAATCGGCCTGATATTGTGGCTCTTGTCCTTCGCACTCTGCCACGATGTCATCCCATTTCCGGCATGGCAGATCACAATCGACGCCGGGCAGCGTAATAATTTCGATGCCCTCCGGCAATACCGGGCGGATCACATCCCAATTGGCTGTCTCGCCGAGAAACAGAATGCTGACCTCGGCAAATTCAAGAATATATTTTGCGTTGTCTGCATTGAGCGTCGTGAACAATGGCACGGTGACATTGCCCGAACCAATAATTGCGAGGTCGGCAAAAAACCAATGGGCCCGGTTGCGTGAGAGCAGGGCGATGTTCGTTTTCGCAGAGCCATATCTTTGCTCCAGCCAGGCAGCGACTGCTGATATTTGTTCGTACCCCTGCTGCCAGGTCCATTCGGTGAATGCATCCCCAAGCCGATCTCGCAGCCAGACTTTGTCCGGGTGTTGCGATGTGTTGGCTTGCACATGCTCGTACAGCGTCTTGTCAGACATCGTTTTCTCCGCGTCAGGTTCAGTGGAGCTTTTGCTTTTTTTTATTGTTGTCAGAATCCTGAGTTTCTTTGCGAATCATCGTACATCCGGATCAGGAATGTGCGAATAGCCGGCTCAGCTTCTTCTTTTGTCATGAGCTTTTGTTGCTCAAGTATTTTTGCCATGTCCGGGATGGTTCGCTTGCCATCAATCAGGGACATTATATAAGAATAAATCTGGGTTGAAAGCGCCTGGCTGCGGAATGACTGTAACAGTGGCACCGGTTCTTTGCCGGTGACTATCCAGTCAGGTAATGCCTTGTGCCTCGCCGGGGCAGCAACATCGTCGGTTTTTGTTGCCGAAAACGTGAAAACGGTTTCCTGGCGGCCATGGCGACTGGCGGGTGAGCACATATAAGGAATGGTTTCTTCGCTCGTGAACGGCGCTGTGAATCCTGCTTGTTCAACAATCGCGACAGTTTCCTCTGCGCTGTAGCGGCGCGATCGATCGGGATGTTCGAACGCGAGCGAGCCGAAATTGATCCAGCGACCGCCCGGTTTGAGCAGGTTGTTGATTCTTGCAGCCTGGATCGGCAAATCCTCATTAACGATATCAATAATCCATGGTGTAACGACCGTATCGAAGCTTTTTGCCGCGCAGGGTGGTCGCATCGCATCACCAAAAACCAGGTGAAAATCTTCGCGAACCAACTCTGGTGCTGCCAGATTTCTAAGGACGGCGAAATCGTCAATCGATTTCGGAGCGATCGGAAATTCGTACAGTTGTGTCTGGTCTCCCTGCATGACACTTTTTGCTATTAGCAGTAACAGCGGGTTGAAGTCGACTGCAACGGTTCGTTTGGTACCAAGCCACATATGAATGTCGTAGGCGAGTCGGCAGGCACCAGCGCCGAGAACTAATGTGTCGCCCAGGTTTGAATCATCTCCGTCGCCACCTTTGATCACGGTTTTGACCTGCTTCAGTGACGCCGTGTTTTCGGCCGCACCCCAGGCCCAGTCACGATGAATGTTCGTGTAATAGGTGTGGATGCCCTGATCAACCGGCAGGCGCGTGCGCAGCGCCAGGTACGATTCATAACTCGCCTGCATCGACTGGATATCGACAGGCGATAAAATCTGCCGCAGCATGTTGCGGTGTTCATCTGCTGCATTCATTTGCAGATCGAGGCGTCGCCGCGTCAGTGGACCTAGATCATCGGCGATCAGCTCAGCTTTTATGCGTTGCGCATCATTGGATAATTGCTGCAGGGCGAAATGCAAACGGTTACGCCACTCACCAAGGCTTGCATCTGGTTCGGCAAAGAGCCACGGGATGTCGTTGAGCGATGGAAAATCGATCTTGCATGCGTCGCAGCGGTAGTTGCCGTCCTTCGATGAAAGTGGTGTCTTGTCACAGCGTGGACAGGCGAGCAGTTCGGACAGGTTGTTCTCGGCCAGCATAGGTTCTCTTTACATTGTCACTGAGATTGAGCGCATTCTATAAGAAACGCTGGTTTAGTTGTGGAACGATACCGACGGACTACGCCAATGAAGAACGGCCGCTCGGGATATCCCGACCGGCCGTCATTTCCTGCGCGGAGATGAAGCGTAACAATTAGGTCGGTGTAAGCGGCCCGATGGTGCCATTCACGATCGGCTGGAACGCTGTCAGGCTATCGCGCAAGGCGACATCGCCAAGGCCATGATTCATGAAGATATTGGCAAAACTGCCTTCCTCGCCATGCAGGGCCATGTAATTCAGAATTACCGTGTTGACCAGCAGGTTCACATTATTCGCCGCTGGTGTCGCTGCACGCTGCACCGAAGCACCAGAGCTGAAATAACCCAACTGTTGATGCTGTTCGGCCGTCTTGCCAGGGCTTGTTCTGAGCGTTGCCCGTCCGGTCGGATTGAATACCATGAAGAATCCAGCAGCCGTCGAGGAGTTGTCACTGGACCACTCGCCCTTGCCACGACCCTCGGTTGAGTTATCGATGGTGCCGTTACTGGATAACGAACCGTCACTGAACACATACATCATCAGTGGCACGCCGACGCGGGCTGCGTACTCTATGCAGGCACCCATGCAACGTCCGGCGCGGAAATCTTTGACCTCGCCCTCGGCACGCGCACCGCCATGGTAGTCGTAACCGCCCATTTCGATACAAGCGGCGCCAGCGAAACCGTTGATAACGAGTTTCATG
The DNA here is from genome assembly GCA_964403695.1 of uncultured Woeseiaceae bacterium. Classification (GTDB taxonomy): domain Bacteria; phylum Pseudomonadota; class Gammaproteobacteria; order Steroidobacterales; family Woeseiaceae; genus SZUA-117. The sequence continues at coordinate 13,951 of CAYOHF010000019.1, forward strand.
ATTGATGCAGTCTTGCGGAAAGAGCTGCCGTCACGACCGCCGCCGTTAAACTCAGCATCGGTAAAGATGCCATTTGGGCCGACGATCATCGGATCACCACCCGGATCCAGCGGTGTACCGCCAAAGCGGTCAGCGATGTCAGCCGACTTCAGGTAACCGCAGCGGACCATATCCTTGATAACTGCATCGGCGCTTACAGATTGCCCGGCATCTGCCATGGTCATCTTGTCTGAGCTAATGCGATAAATGGATTCCATTACCGCCGTTGCATCGTCCGGACCGAGGATACCGACCAGCTGGCCAGTGTCGACCAGGGCAGTCACGTCGCTTGGGCGATCAACCTTGGTGGGCCGCAACTCCGGATCCATCATCATGGCCGGAATCATAGAGTTACCACCCGAGTCTGAGTTCTCGGTGCCCGCGAGCGTAAGAATCGAGCCGTCCGCACCTGCGTTGGCTATGCCATACAAAGGATTATGCGGATTATTGCCGGTGTCATTGTCGGAACGTGCCGGAATGATGGCGCCATTGAGCTGGGTGCCGCGACCGGCTGTCATGCTGGCTTCCATACCGCGCTTGAAGGCGCTGTCTGAATGGAAAGCCAGGCCGAAATCAGTGTTCGCATACGGCAGACCGGTAATTGGATCATTCAGGCCGGGAACCATGTCGCCAGGCAAGCCAACCTTTTCGTATCCTGATGTACTCAGGAAGTCCATCTGGCCACCTTCCTGGCCAACCAGGACGTTCGAGCCCGAGATGTTCGCACCACCCGCGAGATCGAAGCAGATGAACGGTATCTTGCCGGCGCCAACCGTAGCGATGTCGCATGGATTGGCAAGCAACGGTTGCAGGTCATCTGACAATGCCGCGAAAGCATCGCGCGGGTTTGAGAACAGGCTCATCACACCGCCACCCAGGGCCATTGCTGATCCAGACAGAAAACCCTGTGATACGAAGTCGCGACGGGTTACCGGTCGCGCATGATCAGGGTGACGCAGCGGCTCATCAAAGTGCCTGACATTCCGTTTCTTAGTCATAACTATTGCCTCTATCCTTTTATTCTGTCTATTGAACCAGCGTAATTGCACTGCCGATCACGGCTGCACAAGTGCCCTTGGCGATTGAACGGGTATCCGTGCCACCTGCAATCAGTCGATCGATCAGGTTGTCCGGTCGTGTGCCGTTAAAGGCGACATAGCCGAGCTCATCTCTGACATCCACAAAATCCGGTTGCGTCTGAATCGCAATGCCCATAGCGTTATCGATCAACGGGTTGATCAGGGCATCCCGATTCGCAAAAGCGCTTGCCGGTGTTGCGCCGAAATTGAAGCCCGGGAAGTATGCGGCGGACGATATAGAACCACGATCTTCTACCAGGGCGTTGCAGTATTCGATCGCAAGCTGCGCAATGGCAACCTGGTGCGAAGACAGGAACGCTACCGGGCTTTCAATCGTAGGCAATGACTGCCTGAGGCTCTGGAACGTCATGTCGACATTCGTTTCCTCAGGGCTCACACCTGTAATAGCACTCATCGTCGCATTGATTTCGTCGAATGTGCGCACACCAAATCGTTGTGCCGGCGGCAGATCAGTCGCTGTGATGATTAACGCCGGATCACTGGTTCGCACGTAACTTTGCGTACCAAGCAGGTCGAACGTGAGGAAGAACTCATCGTCTTCCGACCCTTTCTCAAGCGGAATAATCGTGCCGAGATCGGACAATGGCTGTCCAAGCTCGGTGAACAGGCTGGCACTTAACGTGTCATCCATGTTGCCGTAGCTCTGGCTCCGGTTGACCTCGGTACCGTTGATGCCGATGCGCAGACCCTGAATAGGAATGCCCTCTGGCTGCTGCGTCGGATCGAGCGTCAGGAAATGCGGACGGGTAAACAGGTAGCTGTAGTTGTCGTACTGAGCAACCTCGAACAGTATGTACGCGGTCGGTACATTGATGATGTCTTCGATGCTGAACAGCAGGAAGAATTTCTGACCAACACCCACATCGTAGTTCTGCGTTACCTGTTCCTGGCTCAGTTCACGATCGTGGATCGCGACGAGACGCAGTGTGCCCTTCCAGAGACCATCGCCGGATGCCTCGTTACCCAGTACCAGGGCGAAGGTATCCTGCCAGTCAACCAAGGAACCCGCTGCTACAGGGTCTGTTTGCGTGACCAGCTCGCCGTTGACATACAGCTTGCGGCCTTCAACAGGTCCGTACGTCGCAACTACGTGTTGCAGCGTCGCTTGCAGAACTTCGGCCGCATCAGGTGTTGACAATGCCGGCTCACCATTCAGGCTGGTTTCCGTGGTGCGTTGCCTGAAGTCGTAGTTATACAGGTTCTGCTGCAAGGTGAAGTTACGCGCGGTGTCACCAGCGGAGTAGCTCACAATGCGTGCCATCTCCTGTGTGACATTGGCCGGAACTGCCCATGCTTCGATGGAATATTCACCGGTACCTTTGATCACGTCATGTAATTTCTTACTGGAAGACGTTGAGCCTTGAGCCTTACCATCATTGATCGTAATGCCCCAGTTGCCGAACCATTCGACGTTACCTGACAGCGTCAGGTTAATCGCAGGTTCGACACCACTGGTATCGAATGCTGTCGTGCCGCCGCCGGTCTTGAATTCCCACAATGCGATTTGTGCGTTTTCATAGCGGTTGCCACCCGATGCGACCGTGCCATCCGCGATGCGCAATGCCTTACTGTTTACCAGCGTTGGATCGATTTGCGTCAATGGGACGGTATCGGCGAACGCCTGGATGGCTGCCTGCATCTGCGTAGCCGCAGTTCCGCAGGCGTTGTTCCAGCAGTTATGGAATTCATCGCGTAATCGAATTACAAATCGCGACGCAGACGGATCGTCAAGGTCCATTTTTGCTTTGGCTGCTTCAAATGCAACCGCTGCATCTGCCTCGGCAAAATACGGTTGTTGTGAAGTCGGTGCTTGTGTCGAATGACATCCTGCACAATACGTTTCCAGAACCGGGCCATGAACCATGGTTGCGAAATTCGCGACCGTCGCATTTGCGTAGTTCTTACTGTTGCCTGGATCTACGGAAGGTGGCGGAATCAGCACAATCTGGCGACCGCCGCCGGATGTTGAACCTGCCCACCCTTCAATCCAGGTGGTCATGATGTCGGCACAAGCGGCATTGTCGGTAAGCCAGCAGTTGTGACCTTCATTTAGCTTGGTCACCATCTGCGAATCAGACGGTAATGCGAGATTAGCGCGGATACCGATGTTGGCTTCCTGATATGCAATGTTGATGTCATCGTTGCGAGCGAACGAACCGGTGCCTATTCCACCCGGAACGTGGCAACCGCCACAACGATTGCTTGCCTGGATGTTGTCCCAAACACTCAGTTTGAACGCCTGTACGTCGGCGGTCTGCGGCGGTGGGCCGGAGTAGGTCGACTGTGGCGTGATGCTGGTAATCGGGTTGTCCGTTGTCTGCGCACCGCCGCCACAGGCGGCGAGCACGATAGCGGACAAACCGGCAACCATGATTAGACGTATTGCGCGTACGCTACGTCCACTGATTACCTGGGCCTGGGCCTCAGCAATTCTGCTTACTTTATACATTGTCATAGTCTCCTACTGGCCCATGCAATAGACAGCCGCTTCCGCGAATGTCTGTTTCATGCGGTATCCCGCCTTCAACGAAGTGACCATCTGGCTTACCTGGAATCGATCGGCAGCGTCTTCAGGTTCTCGCAGGCAGACTGCTCGAAACACTTTTTTCACCTGGCAGCTGGCGAACCCGTCACTATTGGCGAGTTCTTCGCCCATGGACTTCGCACCACTGCCCGAACCGGGTAATGAAGGACTCCAGCCGAGGAACTGGTTCTGGCCTTCGCGCCAGTAGTTGGCCCAGGAATCGTTAGGCGTCCTGTAGCCGAACTCGAAATTGGCATCGTTGTTGAAATACTTAGGCTGCACTACGCCAGGCGTATATTCGATGCTGCCGCTGGTTTCATCGAAGTTGTAATAAGCGAACGCCTGCGTCAGCGGATCCATACCCGTGTGACAACCGACACAGTTGTTAAGGAATAAGCGACTGTCGCCACCCGGGCTGCGACTCACATCCTGGCGGATGCGATCAGGAATAAGTTTCGGGTCATGTACCTGTTCCATGTCGTTACACATATGGTTAACCATCGTGAAGCGGAACATCGCGCGGTTTGTTCCGGCGATGAAGAACGCTTCTGCTGCTGCTCGCGTGGTCCAGATGCCGGCGGTAGCCGCTGGCGGCAGACCGGTTAATGACGATTGTGTCGTCTGCACCAGGCCGTTTTTCATATCCAGGCTTTGATTTTCAAGCTGCGCGTAGTGATCGTTGTTGTTGTTCGAATACGGCGGCAAACCAAGGCTGCCCGCACCTATATAAAGGATGTCAGCCGAAAGCAGCGTATTAAACGGTATGTCGTCGCGAATCATGCCAACAACTGTCGCGATGTAATCGTTTAGTGGCACGAACACACTTCCATCGCGATTCGTCCATGGCGCCGCAAAGTTCTTCAACGTGACGTTGTAGAAGCTTGGATCCTCCATAGCGAGATTCGCAGCAGCCGTGGTCTGTCCGGAGCCGATGTCTGCTTCCATTTGCGCCAGTACCGCTTCAGTCGGCGGTACACCGGCGAGACGATCGTGAATGCGTTTCGCCTGCTCACGAGGCCCGGCATTAGCAATGCTAACCAGACCAACGCTCAACAATACGAACGACAGCAATTGAATTAAGCGTCCAGCCCTGCCCAGGCTTTTGCCATGTTTGTTTTTCGTCCACGTTCTGTTTTTCATATCAATCCTGCTCATGATCAATCGGTTCGACAACGTGCCCAATTTATTCTCTGGCTATGCCAGAACGGATTCTGCAGGGATTGGTGAGAGCGCCATTCTTTCTGACGCAATGTCCACCTTAATCTCCTGGCAGCACCGCTATGTGACAAGTGCCTTTAACAGAAGTCCTTAAGTTCGTTTAGCGTTCTTCCCTGAACAATCTGCTTAAACCGCAGGTGGACTTACTATTAAAGCTTGCCTGACCTTTCGAGAAATGACCGTGAATACACTCACAGTCTGCTTATTCCTTTTCGAGCCCGGCGCACAAAACTCATGCGCTTGTCAGATATAAAGCAATTGCCGTGCCAGCTTTCGGTATGTGCTTAGAATTAGGTCATAAAGGTATTTAATTCAATCAGTTACGCAACCCTGATCGGGCCCGCCACAAGCCGTAATATGTCAAGTGATTGTCGTTCTATTCGCACACATATCCGCGCCGCACAGGTAAGTCGCTGATTGATAATGATCTCTTACCTGTCGCGGAAGGCAGACAGCAATGACAGTTAGCGACACGCGCTAATGACGTGTGTCACATTTTTACTGCGTGTGGCTTTTTATTCGTAACTGAAAATCACATCGCTGCACTTTCTACGGAACCTTTTACAAAAAATATTCGTTGAAAGACGGTAAATAACGTTCAGTCAATGTGATTAATTCCTGGCTCGCGTTTGCAAACACCTGCAAAAGTACAAGTTAACTTTGCGTACTGTCGTACTTTCGAGACATTACATTGCTGATTTTCCTTTATTAAACTGATGTCACTCCGCGGTCTTTTTGTGATCGCGTTAACGGTATGTAGAGCGTGCTGCGTCCACTATTGCAGGCTGATTGTAACGGTGGAGCAGTGCGCATCTGAGATTCGAATCGGAGTGAGGAAACGGGATTTCCAATTCCGGTTCACAGAGGTGAAGGCTATGAATATATTGGCGCAAAGAAAATTAGACGGATCTAAACGCTTTAGAGTGCGTACTGCAGCGCTTCTCATCGCGTTGTTCTCTATTGTTGCTTGCGACGGCGCGAACCAGGGTGTGCAAATCGGTACAGGCCAGGCACCTGATCCGGTATCCATCGATTTCCCCATTGCCTTTATAAAAGCCCCGCTGCCTATTGATGATGACGGCGAATTTATACAAACAGATCTAAGAGAACTGATTACGTTCGACTTTGGTGCCGACCTTTACTATAAGGATCGTGCGTCACCAAGCTCAGATGCCATAAACATTACCGGCGCAGCGACACAAGGGCTGGGTGCCGTACGTGACGTTGAAATCGCATTCGACGGTAGCGGGTTACTTTTTGCCATGCGTGGCCCAATTGACCTGAATCTTGATATTGATGACGAGGACCAACCGACCTGGAACGTCTGGGAGTATGTATTTGAGACGCAGACGCTGCGACGCGTAATTGCATCAGATCTGACCTCTGAAATCGGTCATGACATTTCTCCTCATTATCTGCCTGATGGGCGAATTATCTTTTCTTCGACCCGACAGCTGCGTTCCAACGCCGTATTGCTCGATGAGGGCAAACCGCAGTTCGAAGCGCAGGACGAAGATCAAAACGAACCTACTTTCCTGTTGCACATCATGAATGCCGATGGCTCCAACGTTGAGCAGGTCTCATTCAACCAGAGCCATGACATGGATCCTGCCGTTCTGTCGAATGGCCAGATAGTTTTCAGTCGCTGGGATCACGCAGGGCCTAACGACGCCGTTAACTTGTATCGTATGAACCCGGACGGCTCAGCGCTTGAGTTGCTGTACGGCAATAGCAGTCATGACACGGGATCAAACGGCGAGGTGATTCAATTTACCCAGCCACGCGAACTCCAGGACGGCCGCATCATGGCGCTTGTACGTCCATTCACCGATACGAATGGTGGTGGCGACATTGTTGTTATTGATACGCCGACTTTTCTTGAGAACACACAGCCGACGATGGACAATCCCGGCATGGTCGGCCCTGCTCAACAGCGGGCGACCACATTGAATATCTCGACAGAAACCGGCGTGCCATCACCAGGTGGCAGGTACAGTTCAGTATTTCCTATTCAGGACGGCACTGATCGTTTGCTGGTCAGTTGGAGCCAGTGCCGCCTGACTGACTTCATTGATCCTAATGTACCGGTTGATCCTAATGCGCCGGTAGTGCCGATTGTTTACTACCCATGTACTGTCGATAACCTGGCCAATCCGTTGTATGAAGAAGCGGACCCTATTTACGGAATCTGGATGTATGACCCGCGCGATAACACGCAGTTGCCTATCGTGCCGCCCGAAGAAGGATTCATGTACACGGAAGTCGTGTCAGCTGATCCACGCTCAACACCACCGGTAGTTCTTGACAGCCAAAACACCTTCACTATGGATCCTGACCTGGTTGCAGAGGGTGCAGCCGTAATCAGTATTCGCAGTGTTTACGACTTTGACGGCGGAGCTACAGCGCCTATCGGTACACTGGCTGACCCGGCACAAACGACCTCGGCTGACCAGCGACCGGCACGGTTCCTGCGAATCGTTAAAGCCGTATCGCTGCCGAATGACGATATTGTTGACCTCGATAACACTGCTTTTGGCCGGATTCGAGATCTCGGAATGAAAGAGATCGTGGGTTACTCGATGGTTGAGCCGGACGGCTCGGTCATGATGAAGGTGCCTGCGAATACAGCATTGACGATCAGTGTCCTTGACGGCAACGGTCGACGTACTACTGCACGCCATCAAAACTGGATTCAGTTGCGACCAGGGCAATTGCTTGAATGCAACGGTTGTCATATTGCGCAGAGCGGTATTTCCCATGGTCGATTCGATGCATTTGCTTCCGCCTATCCAGGTGCGAGCACAGCAGGCGGATCTTTCAATGCTGGCACGGTGGATGCGCTGTTCGTCGGCGAAGTCGGTGAAACGATGGCAGAAGTTCGCGCACGCGTTAGTTGCGGTACGGACGGTTGCTCATCACTGGAACCTTCGATGGACGTCGAGTTTGACGACGTGTGGACGGATGAAGTCAAGTCCGGCCGCCTGGCTGATCCAAGCTTCAGTTACTCTTATATAGATCTTACAACGCCGCCGCCGACTACTTTGAACTGCATGACACAGGCATGGGCATCGAATTGCCGCATCGTGATTAACTATGAAATGCACGTGCATCCGCTGTGGGCTGCGGATCGACCAGTTCTTGACCCGGTTACCGGCTTGCCGCCGGTTGACCCGGTAACCGGTTTGCCGGTACTCGATCCTGTGACGATGCTGCCGCCAAGCAACAACTGCACAAACTGCCATACACCGGTTGATGCGGCGGCACTAGTGCGTGTTCCGGCCGGTCAACTGGACCTTGCCGACGGCTTATCGCCGGATGAACCCGATCAATTTAATTCGTATCGCGAATTATTGTTTAATGACGACGAACAACAGCTTAATATGGGCGCCTTGCAGGATGTGCAGGTGCAAGTTGACGTTGATATCAATGGACTTCCGATATTGGCGACTGTAAACGTTAATCCTTCTATGAATGCCGCTGGTGCCAATGCTTCGACTCGCTTCCTGAGCCGATTCGATAATCCAGCAGATTTGCATAGCGGGTACTTGTCTGACGCGGAGAAACGCTTAATTGCGGAATGGTTGGATGTCGGAGCGCAATATTACAACAACCCATTCGACGTCCCGATCAACTAACTCGTTGTGGCTGGCGGTTCTGGTTCTGTTGCTGATCCAGACGTTTACCACCGGACTTGCTCAGGCCGCCGAAAAATATCGCACAGTATCGGTGGCCGATCCCTATTTGGAATTGCGCACCGGTCCTGCGGTCGGCTATCCCATATTCCACGTCGTTGACCGCGGCGAGCCGGTCGACATCCTCAAACGCCGTACTGACTGGTTCCTCGTGCGTGGCATGGATGGTAAAGAGGGCTGGGTCGATCGAGGCCAGATGGAGCGTACGCTGCAGACAGGTGGCCAGGAAATCGAGTTCGCACAGGCCAGCCAACAGGATTTTACGGATGCCCGCTGGGAGGCAGGACTGTTGACAGGCGATTTCGGCGGTGCCAACGTCATTTCCCTGTATGGCGGGTATTCGCTCAACCCAAACGTCTCAATAGAGGTATGGGGTTCACAGATTTTGGGAAATTTTTCGAATGGCTGGATGGCCAGTGTTAACGTGGTTCATGAGACTTGGCCAGACTGGCGGATAACACCGTTTTTCACGCTCGGTGGAGGCGTTATTCACACTGAGCCTAAACCGACTATCATTCAGGGCGAGGATCGTACGGACGAGGTTGCTCATGCAGGTGTAGGTATTCGTGTTTTTGCAACACGACGCTTCATCCTCAGAGCAGAGTTTAAGAGCTATGTGGTGTTCACTAGCCGCGATGACAATGAGGAAGTGGAAGAATGGAAAGTCGGTTTCGCCTTCTTTTTCTAGTATTACCCATATTTGCCTTCGGGCTTTCGGGCTGTGCTGCGACCAAGAACCTGTTTGGATTCGGGGATGAGGAAGTCCCGCCGCCTGCAGAGATTCCCGAGGGCCAGGTCATTGAGCCCGAGGTTGAGCGACGGCAGGTGAAAGAGCCCAAAATTGATTCTGAAGACTTCGAAATTGGCGTTTTTGCCGGCGTAATGAGTATCGAGGATTTTGGCTCTGACCTGTCATACGGCTTGCGCCTTGCCTACCACGTTACCGAAGGTTTCTTTGTTGAGGGAACGGTGGGTCAATCGCAAGGCGGCCTGACCAGTTTTGAGGTTTTGAGCGGTGGCGCACCATTGCTCACCGAAAGTGAGCGAGAGCTAACCTACTACAATCTGAATCTTGGCTATAACATCTTGCCAGGCGAGGGCTTCATCGGCGAAGGTCGCGCTTATAACACTGCGTTCTATATCATCGCGGGACTAGGTTCGACGTCGTTTGCCGGTGACGACAGGTTCACGGTGAACTTCGGTGCCGGGTATCGATTCCTGGTGACCGATTCGATCGCGCTGCACGTAGATTTTCGCGACCACCTGTTCGATATCGACCTTCTCGGTCAGGAGAAAACCGCACACAACCTGGAGGGTACTCTGGGCGTGACGGTGTTCTTCTGAGGCAGGGTTCACGGATAAGTGCCTATGCCACGCGCTATGCTTGGAGAATGAAAATGAATGTCCATCGAGTCTCACGCATTCTGCTGCCGTTAGTGGCATTTGTTGCCCTGTCCGGCTGCAGTCCTATCGAGCCGTGGGTGAAGCCGTACGAGCGTGATCGATTCGCCGACCCAATTATGTTTCTGGATGGCGATCCGGTCTCCAGCGCCTATATCTATCACGTCTACGAAGCCCGCGAAGGCGCCAGAGGTGGTGAGGGCACAGCAGGTGGCGGTTGCGGCTGTAACTAGCCTGCGTCCCTCAGATGGTAATGTACAAATTTCATAAACAGCTTCTCAGCACACTGGCGTTGTTTGGTTTTTGCCATGCGGCGATTGCAGGCGTGCTGCCGGAGGATCGCTCCGATCTGCTGTACCACAGCTACGTAGGTGGCGGCGTAGAAATTGATGGTCCATCGATCCTGGTGCGCAAAAGCATCGGCTCCAATATCTCGTTGTCGGCCAACTATTACGTCGACATGATCAGCTCGGCATCCATTGATGTTATTACAACCGCGAGTCCGTATACGGAAGAACGTACGCAGTACTCGTTAGGGGCCGATTATCTGCGCGGCAATACAACATTGTCCGCCGGGTTTACCAATAGTGAAGAAAGCGATTTTGACGCGACGACATACAACCTGTCAGTCAGTCAGGATATGTTCGGCGACATGACGACGCTTACGCTGAGCTATGCATACGGCAACGATACAGTGCGGCGCTCGGACGATCCGACATTTTTTCGTGACAACACACGACAACATTATGGAATTGGCCTGACACAGATTTTGACGCGGAATCTCATCACGGCTCTGAATTTTGAAACGATTACAGACGAAGGGTTCTTGAACAACCCGTATCGTTCAGTTCGCTACCTCGATCCTGGCAGTGCGATTGGCTACAGCTACGAAGCGGAACTCTATCCGTCCACGCGCACAACTACCGCTTTTGGTATCAGGGCAAAGTATTACTTGCCGTATCGTGCGGCGCTTGAGGCACAGTACCGCTTCTTTACCGATACCTGGAATATTGACGCCAACACATTTTCGGTTGCGTACATACATCCGTGGAAGGAATTTATCTTCACGGCGAAGTACCGCTGGCACGACCAAACCGGCGCACATTTTTTCCGGGATATATTCTCGCGGTCAGAAGCGACCAATTTTCGTGGTCGCGATAAAGAGCTCAGCCCGCTGACCAGTCAGACTGTCAAGTTTGCAGTCGCCTATGAATTATTCAGCAATGGTTTCGGATTCATAGACAAAGGTACCGTCAATTTTTCATACGACCATCTGCTTGTCGACTATGACGAGTTTCGCGATGTGTCGACCAGCGCCGTGCTGGGAGAAGAGCCATTGTACGAGCTCACCGCCAACATATTCCAGGTGTTCTTCTCCTTCTGGTACTAGATTCATCTTCGATCGCTGCTGAAACCAGCCGACGCTGCGCATCGCTGGTTAGCTTCCTTATTCTTCGCGGGTCATATCGCGCCTCGTTGCACGAGCGCGAAATTCTGTTGGCTATGTGACGGTTCTGGATTGCTTCACTGCGGGCTTTTATCTAATTGCCTGGTTGGATGTGGAGCGAATCCTTAGCGGGCAGGCCGGCAATCGCGGCAAGATGCCGCTCCCACGAGATTGTCGAGAGTAGCGTGGGAGCGGCATCTTGCCGCGATTTAACCGGTACAATGCTGTTTCTGGTTCTTTGCTGATCGATGTCGACCGAGTTTATGATCTGGATCATCTCAATTGCTGTTGCCGGAATTGCGTTTGTTGCGACGCTTTATAATCGCCTGGTGCGCGACCGTAATCGCGTTGACGCTGCCTGGAGCGATATTGACGTACAACTTCAACGTCGTCATGACCTGATTCCACAGCTGGTCAAGGCGGTTGATCAATATGCAGGATATGAGCGGGCGACGCTGGAGGCTGTGACGACACTACGTGCAGAGGCGATGAGTTTCACCGGCCCTGGACACGTCGACCAGCGTGGAGAAAAAGAGCAGCAGTTGGGCGAGGGCTTGCAACGCCTCATCGCCGTAGCTGAGCAGTACCCGGATCTGAAGGCGAACGAAAACTTCCTGAGCCTGCAAAACGATCTTGTTGAAACAGAGGACTTCCTGCAATTTGCCCGGCGCTTCTACAATGGGTCCGTACGTCAACTCAACACACGGGTGGAAACGGTGCCGAACAATGTCATTGCCAGGGGCTTTGGATTCCAGCAACGCGAATTTTTTCAGAAAACCTCAGACCAGGTAGCCGCAGTGCCACAAGTTGATCTTGGAAAGGCAGAATGAACAGGATCTGGTTCGCTTGCCTGCTATTGCTTCCCGCACTTTCCTTCGGCGACGAGCGCATCCTCAGTTATCACAGCGACATCCTGGTCAAACAGGACGGCTGGATTGAAGTCACGGAAACCATTCGCGTTCGCGCTGAGGGCGTGCAGATTCGGCGCGGCATCTATCGCGACTACCCAACTCGCTACGAAGACAGATTCGGTAACGATCTGCAGGTGCTTTACGAGCCACGCGCAGTGTTACGCAATAATTCCAGCGAGGAGTTTCGTGCGGAAAAAAGAAGCAACGGCGTACGTACCTATTTCGGCCGTTCGGATGTGATGCTTAATCACGGCGAACACACCTACACTTATCGTTACGATGCGGGACGCATGCTCGGCTTCTTCGACGACTTTGACGAGCTTTACTGGAATGTAACCGGCCACGGCTGGAATTTTCCGATTGATCACGCTTCGGCGACGGTTTCTTTTGCATTCGCAGTGCCACCAGACTCATTTGGCATAGACGCCTACACCGGCGGATTCCAGGAGAACGGAAAATCCTTCACCTATGCTACGGATGTGCGCGACAGTGTGACATTCCAAACGACCACGCCGCTTGGAATTGGCAAGGGACTAACGATTGCTGTTAGCTGGCCAAAGGGCCTGGTCGATGAACCAGGGGGCATGCAAAAACTAATGTGGCTGCTGGCTGACAATCTCAACCTGCTGATTGCGCTGGCCGGCCTCGTCGCGATCATTAGCTATTACATTCCGGTCTGGAAGAGCTTCGGGCGTGATCCGGAGCCTGGCGTAGTATTCACCCGCTACGAGCCGCCGGGCGGATTTTCACCTGCGTCGCTGCGCTACATCGAACAAATGGGATACGACGACGCCACGATGACGGCTGCCGTTGTCAGCCTCGCGGTCAAAGGCTACCTGCGAATCAATAAAGACGATGACGATGAGCACACTTTGCAGCGCAAGGACCCGGGTGAAAATCCGCCGCAACTGGCAACAGGTGAGCGCGAATTACATAACGCTTTGTTCGCCGACGGAGAGTACGTAATTCTCGACGATAAATACCATGAGCTCCTGGGCAGCGCGCGTTCAGCTCACAAGAAATCGCTACGGCGTGATTACAAGAGCCGTTATTTCAGAACCAACGGCGCGCTGAATTTACCGCCTGTACTCATCATGATCGTAAGTTCGCTGGTAGCACTCAGGGTCGCCGCCGGACCGACTGTTTTCGTATTCGGAACCATTGCGCTTGAGCTTGTGTCCATCATAGTGTTTGCAATAATTATGAAGCGACCTACGCCTGTTGGGCGCAGGTTGCTCGATGAAATGAGCGGTTTTCGTGAGTATCTTGAAGTCGCAGAGAAGGACGAGATGAATCTCAGAAATCCGCCAGACCGCACGCCGCAATTATTCGAGCAGTTTTTGCCGTTCGCGCTGGCGATGGGTGTTGAGCAGCAATGGGCGGAGCGTTTTGCAGAGATCTTCGCTAACCTCAGCGGACCAAACCAGGCGTCATACCATCCGTCCTGGTACAACGGATCGTGGAACACGCTCAACCTCAGCAGCACCACGGCGAGCCTGAGCAGTAGCCTTGGTACTGCCATTAGTTCGTCGGTGACCGCACCGGGGTCGTCATCCGGTAGCGGCGGCGGTGGATTTTCCGGTGGTGGAGGCGGAGGTGGTGGTGGCGGCGGCTGGTGATGCCGATTGTGGGCGGCATGAATACCTGCGAGCCCTGTTTCTAACAATGATAAACAAAGGATCAACCAGATTTTGAATCAGCATATTTACCAACGTCGCCCTACGGGCAATAGCGCCATACCCAGCGTAATTTTCGCGCTGCTTGTTGCCAACGGCCTTGCGTTCGCTGCGCAACAAATGCAGCCGAATTTGATGGCTTATTATTTTGCCCTGTGGCCACTCGCATCAGCGCGGCCCGAGTTCCAGGTGTGGCAGTTGCTTAGTTATGGTTTTCTGCATGGCGGTTTGAATCATATTTTCTTCAATATGTTTGGCCTGTGGATGTTTGGTCGGGATATCGAAGGTGTCCTGGGGACCAAGCGATTCTTGATTTACTACCTGACCTGCGTAATTGGTGCGGCCATTGTGCAACTGACCGTGGCCGGGTTGCAGGGTGGCATCTATCCAACCGTCGGTGCATCAGGTGGTGTTTTCGGACTCCTGCTCGCCTACGCAATGTTTTTCCCCAACCGCACAGTGATGCTGTTGTTCCCGCCAATTCCGATGAAGGCCAAGTACTTCGTGCTTGGCTATGGTCTTTTGGAACTCTATCTTGGCGTGAGCGGAGGTAGTCCCGGTGTGGCCAACTTCGCCCACCTCGGCGGTATGTTTTTCGGATTTATACTGTTGCAACGCTGGCGAAGTCCAGGCAGGAAATAGGCATCGGAAAATATCGTCGCATTGATTGCAGCCACGATCGTACTCGTCCTGATTCCAGGCCCGAATGTGGCATTGATTGTCGCTAACAGTCTTCGTCATGGTTTGAAGTCTGGTCTGCTTACGGCATTGGGTACAACGGCCGGTATTGCGGTACAGATTTTCATTGTCATGGTCGGTTTTGCGGCGCTGATTGAGGGTGTCGCCGGTGCGCTGACCTGGATTAAGTGGATCGGCGTTGCCCACCTTGTATTTCTTGGCATCCGGGCGTGGCGTGAGCCGGCCTCGGACCTGTCTGCGATAAAACCGCAGTCATCTGGAAATGTTTTTTGGAATGGTGTCTTACTGGCGATTATTAACCCGAAGACGCTGCTATTCAATGCCGCGTTTCTTCCGCAATTTGTTGGCAATACCAGCAACCCCGGTAGCCAGATGCTTATGCTGACAGGAATTTTCCTGATGGTGGTTGTTTGTGGCGATGCGCTTTGGGCCCTGTTTGCGGCCTCTGGGCGGCGTGGGCTGAGCCGCTACGGACATCTTCGCAATCGGCTCACAGGTGGCTTTCTGCTGAGTGCCAGTCTGGGGTTAGCTCTGTCGCGGCGCAATATTTGAGGCGGGTCGCAACGTTTGTCCAGCCCGCAATTTCATCGGATTCGATTGTGGGCATCAGAGCAATTCGTTGCGGAAAAACTGACGGAACGACATTCTTCGTGGGTTTGCTATTCTTAATACTTATAAGAAACAAGAACGACAGGAGGGCGAACAATGCGAGTCATTACATTGGCACTAGTCATCGGTCTTTTCCTGGCGGCCTGCCAGCCTCAGGCCACCCCGGAAAATCTCGTTGCCATCGACAACGATGACATCGCAGGCGTCGTACGAAGTAGCAATGGAATTGAGGCTGGTGTCTGGGTTATTGCAGAGACCAAAGATTTTGCCACTCGTTTCGCCCGCATCGTTGTCACGGATGAGCAGGGCCGCTACCTGGTACCTGATCTGCCACCAGCAAATTATCAGCTCTGGGTGCGTGGTTACGGTTTGCAGGATTCGACAAAAGTTGCTGCGACCGTCGGTGAAAACACGGATCTGGTTGCCATTGTTGCCCCCGATGCTACGACAGCGGCTCAGGTTTATCCGGCGGCCTACTGGTATGCCATGCTTGGTTTGCCGACAGAAGAAGAGGTCGCCGAAATACCCGGTGGGTTAAATAACTATTTGACGTGGACTAAAAATATGGGTTGCGTTGGCTGTCATCAGCTGGGGCAGCTATCCACGCGAACGTTACCGGAGGGTCTTGGCGAGTTCGATTCATCAGAGCAGGCCTGGGCTCGCCGAATTGCTTCCGGTCAGGCAGGCAACAGCATGGTACGCATTGCTGCGGAGGAGCTTAAGGGTCTGCCGATAAAATACCTGGCGCAGTGGTCCGACCGCATTGCTGCCGGTGAACTTCCTGCACACGTGCCGGAGCGGCCGTCCGGCGTTGAGAGAAACATTGTTGCAACGGTGAGAGATTGGTCGCAGGCGCAATTCTATATGCACGATCTTTCTGGTACTGACAGACGTGACCCGACGGTGAACGGTTACGGCAAGATTTATGGTGCGCCGGAACTCAGCACCGACGAAATGCCAATTCTTGACCCGCTGACGAACACAGCGACGGTGTTTCATCTTCCGGTACGCGACGAGGATACACCGACCACCAACGATGCAGCGGTGGTAGCGCCATCTCCATATTGGGGTGATGAGCGAATCTGGGACAGCAAGGCAAACGTTCATAATCCGATGCTGGACCAGGATGGCAGGGTGTGGCTGACTGCGAGAATTCGCTCACCTGAAACGCCGGATTTTTGCAGGAAAGGATCCGAACATCCCTCTGCAATACTGTATCCAACACAGCGTAATTCACGCCAACTGGCGGTTTTTGATCCGTCGTCAGGCGAATACGCTTTTGTCGATACCTGTTTCAGCACCCATCATTTGCAGTTTGCCTATGACGACAACAACACACTCTGGACGAGTGGCGATCGCAATGTGGTTGGCTGGCTGGATACTGATAAATTTCTGCAGACCGGGGATGCTGCCGCGTCGCAAGGCTGGGCGCCACTCATTCTCGATACTAACGGCAATGGCAAGCAGGATCCGTGGACAGAACCTGGCGAACCGACAGACGCCGACCTCGACATGCGGGTGCCAAGGGGGTTTTATGCGGTCATGCCGGAGCCGCGCGGCGACGCCATCTGGGGATCGAACGCTTTTGCTTACCCTGGCTCGATTACGCGTCTCGTTCCCGGCGACAATCCGCCACAGACAGCGCTTGCTGAAACCTATGAGCCGCCACTACCCGGATTCGGTGTGCGCGGGGCTGACATCGACAAGAGCGGTGTCATCTGGGTATCGCTAGGCAGCGGACATCTGGGTGAATTCGATCGCCGCAAATGCACGGGGCCATTGAATGGGCCGGACGCAACCGGTAAACATTGCCCGGAAGGCTGGACCCTGCATGACTTGCCAGGACCAGGATTTGCAGACTTGCCGCAATTCAGTGTCGAATCGAGCTATTACACCTGGGTCGATCAGCACAATTCACTGGGGCTGGGCGAGGATGTGCCGATAGCAACGGGCAACCTGTTCGATGGTGTACATGCGCTGGTAGATGACGAATTCGTTACGTTACGGATTCCGTACCCGATGGGCCTGTATTCAAAAGGCCTTGAAGGCAGGATCGACGATCCGAATACGGGCTGGAAAGGGCGTGGTATATGGGTTCCCAGCGGTGATCGAACGCCATGGCTGAGAGAGGGCGGCAAAGGGTCCAAACCATTGGTCGTGCATTTTCAGGTACGACCTGATCCACTGGCTAAATAAGGCTGATCTGAAGAATTCCGTATAAGGAACGGACTTTTAAGTAATGCTCGAGGTCTCAACTATGCTGCCCTCGGTTGGTGACTGACACGTTTGCGTTTGTTGTATCAATATTCGTTAGCAAAGGTCCTTTGATGTTTGGATCGTTTCACAAGATTGTCTTTTTTCTACTGCTGACGATCGTCGGGGTCGCTGCCGCGCAATCCCGTTGGAACCGCGAGGGGGAAATCTCGACGGATCCGAATTCATACGCTGAATTCGCTTTTACACGCATCATCTTCCAGTCCGGATATTCCACACTGCCTGGTCCCGGCAACACCGCATGGCGCGATTGGCCTGACTCGGACCAGCACTTTATCAATGGTGTGAAAAGACTGACGGCGGTGGAAATCGAAGATAGAAGTATCGCCATACATTTGACCGATGAGCAGTTGTTTGACCGGCCGTGGATCTATGCGCTTGAAGTTGGCACCTGGCTGCTGTCGGAGCCGGAGGTCGCCAGTCTGCGTGAATATCTATTGCGTGGCGGCTTCCTGGTTGTTGACGATTTTCATGGCTCCGTACAATGGGCCGGCTTCATGCGTTCGATGCAAAGAGTGTTCCCGGATCGACCTATCGTGGACGTCGGTGAACAAAGCGGCGTTATGAATATGCATTTTGATGTGGATCAGTCGAAACCAATTCCAGGCATCATGGCACTGCGCTATGGCGTGACCTGGGAACATGATGGTTACAAGCCAACATGGCGCGGTATTTATGACGATGAGGGCCGTTTGATGGTAATCATTAATTTCAATGTCGACCTTGGCGATGCCTGGGAGCTGGCGGATGAAGCCTGGTATCCCGAGGAATACACAGCACTGGCTTACCGCTATGGCATTAACTACGTTTTGTACTCGATGACGCATTGATGATCGGGTCGAAAGCGGCCGCTGGCATGATTGCCATGCTGACTATCAGCGCTTGCAATACTTCGTCTTTAAACGAAGATTTTCGTGACCTCAACAAGAATGGCCGTCTTGACGTCTATGAAGATCCGAACCGGCCGGTTGAAAACAGGATTGATGATCTGCTGCAGCAGATGACGGTTGACGAAAAGGCCGGCCTGATGTTTATCAATCGCGCTATCGTTAATGATGATGCGTCGCTCGTGTATGTCCCGGGTTCAGGGCCCGAACGGCATTCCGCGATCGGTGCGATCAATCTGCGCCGTATGAATCATTTTAATATCTGGGACATACCTGACGACGCTGCCGTGTTTGCTCAATGGCAGAATAATCTGCAGGAGTATGTCGTGGATAACACGCGCCTCGGAATTCCGGTAACGATCGCGACAGACCCCCGTCACCATTTTAGTACCAATATTTTTGCGTTCGATGCGCGCGGCTTTAGTCAGTTTCCGGAAACGCTCGGTCTGGCGGCAATAGGCGATATGAAACTGGTTGAGCAGTTTGCTGGCATCGTCAGGAAGGAATACACGGCGGTCGGTTTTCGTCTCGCGCTGCACCCGCAGGTTGACCTGGCTACTGAGCCGCGCTGGCCGCGAATCAATGGTGGTTTCGGCGCGGATGCTGAGTTAAGTGCCAATATTGCCCGCGCTTATATTCGCGGGCTTCAGGGAGAGGAATTGTCGGCCAGCAGCGTGGCCACGATGACCAAGCATTTCCCGGGCGGCGGCCCACAAAAAGAGGGGCTTGATCCGCATTTTGAATTTCAGCAGGGACAGATTTACCCGGGCGGAAAATTCGACTATCACCTGGTTCCTTTCGAAGCTGCGATCGACGCCGGAACGGCTGCGATAATGCCGTACTACGGTATCGCTACAGACCAAACTGACGAAAATGTCGCGATGGCATTCAACAAGCAAATAATTACCGGTTTGCTGCGCGACAAGTACAGCTATGACGGTGTTATATGCACTGACTGGGGTGTGCTCACAGATATTACGGTTGGCGACGGCGTGACGTGGCCTGCCAGGGCATGGGGTGTGGAGCATCTGAGCAGAGTAGAGCGTGTCAGGAAGGCACTGGATGCCGGCATCGATCAGTTTGGTGGCGAAACAGCTGCGGATCTGGTCATTGAACTGGTCGAGTCCGGGCAAGTATCCGAGCAAAGAATCGATGTGTCGGTGCGCCGCATCCTGCGACAAAAATTCGCGTTGGGACTGTTTGATAACCCGTTCGTCGACGTATCGCGGGTAGCGCAAAAAGTAGGCACAGAAAAAGCCAGGAAGCTCGGTCTGGACAGCCAGATGCGTGCCATGACGTTGCTGAAGAACGCAGAATTCAAATCCGCGCCGGCGTTACCGTTGCGCAAGGGCGCATTAACTGTCTACCTTGATGGTTTGGACGCGACAGCGGTCTCCCGGTACGCAGCAGTTACCAATTCTGTGCAGGATGCCGATGTTGCGATTATTCGTATCAAAACGCCATGGTATCCGGTTGAAACAGACAATCCGTTTGCACGGGGGTTTCACCACGGCGATCTTGATTTCAAAGGAACGCGAAAAAAGGAAATTCTTGACCTGCTGCAAGCGATCCCGACTGTCGTCGTAATTTACCTGGACCGACCGGCAGTCATTCCGGAAATTGCAGCTGGTGCTACAGCAGTAATTGCAGATTTTGGCGCCAGCGATAAAGCTGTAGCAGATGTTCTTTTTGGTGTGGCGAAACCGGAGGGCACTTTACCGTTCGAGTTGCCGGCATCGATGGGCGCAGTACGCGATCAGCTCACAGATACGCCAGCTGACAGCAAGGACCCGCTGTTCGAATTGGGATTTGGCCTGCGTTACGAATAGCAGCTAGTTGATTGAGCCGATAATCGCGTTCAACGTAGCGCTGGGCCGCATCGCTTTTTCTACCAATGCGTCATCCGTGTGGAAATAACCACCGATATCGACAGGTTCGCCCTGTGCCGCGTTCAGCTCCCCAATAATTTTATTTTCGTTATCGGCGAGCTCCGCTGCAACAGTCGTAAATTTCGTTTGCAGCTTCTCATCGCGCGTCTGTTTGGCCAGCGCCTGTGCCCAGTACATCGCAAGGTAAAAATGGCTGCCACGATTGTCCAGTTCATTGACCTTCCTGGACGGCGACTTGTTGGCATCAAGGAACCTGGCATTGGCATCATCAAGTGTTTCCGCCAGCACCCGTGCCGAGCTGTTCTCTGTTTTGATCGCAAAATCTTCCAGTGAAACAGCCAGAGCAAGAAATTCGCCGAGCGAGTCCCAGCGCAAATGACCTTCTTTGACAAATTGCTGTACATGTTTTGGTGCGGAGCCGCCGGCGCCCGTTTCGTACAAGCCGCCACCAGCAAGCAAGGGCACGATCGACAACATCTTCGCACTGGTGCCAAGTTCAAGAATCGGAAACAAGTCGGTCAGGTAGTCGCGCAAGACATTACCAGTCACCGAAATCGTATCCTCGCCATTCCTGACACGCTCCAGCGTGACCCGCATGGCTTCCCGCGGCGGCAGCACGCGGATATCCAGCTCGTCAGTATCGTGATCCTGCAAATAGTGGGCTACTTTCTCTATAAGGTTGGCGTCGTGAGCACGGATGGGATCCAGCCAGAAAATAGCCGGCAGGCCGGTCGCTCTTGCCCTTGTGACGGCCAATTTGACCCAGTCCCGGATCGGCAGGTCTTTCGTCTGACACATGCGCCAGATGTCACCTTCCTCGACTGCATGTTCCAGTAATGTATTGCCGGACGTATCGATAACGCGGACAGCACCGGGTGCTGCCATTTCAAACGTCTTGTCGTGCGAGCCGTATTCTTCGGCCTTTTGTGCCATCAACCCAATGTTGCAGACATTGCCCATCGTCGTAACGTCAAAAGCGCCATGTTTCCGGCAAAAGCTGATGATTTCCTGGTAGATGCCGGCGTAACAACGGTCCGGAATCATCGCCAGTGTGTCCTGCAGATCACCGTCAGGGCCCCACATTTGGCCTGATGTGCGAATGGCGGCGGGCATGGATGCGTCGATAATTACATTGCTTGGCACATGCAGGTTTGTGATGCCTCTGTCAGAGTCGACCATCGCAAGTGCCGCGCGGGATTCATAAACGGCGGCAATATCTGCTTCGACTGCTTTTCTTTGCTCGTCAGGCAGATCCTGAATTCTCGCGTAAACATCACCAATACCATTATTCGGCTCGACGCCAAGTTCATCGAATAAATCTGCATGTTTTCTGAACACATCCTGGTAATAGACAGTCACGGCATGACCAAACATGATCGGGTCCGAGACTTTCATCATCGTGGCTTTAAGGTGCAGGGACAACAGAACACCTTGTTCCTGTGCACTCTCTGTTTCGGCGGCGAAAAATTCTCGCAGTGCTTTGCAGCTCATTACAGCGGAGTCGATTACTTCGCCCTCCAGCACCGGCGTATGTTTTTTCAATACGCTTACGGCGCCATCCGGGGCGACGAATTCGATGCGTACGCTACCCGCATTTTCTATAACAGCAGACTGCTCGCTCGAATAGAAATCGCCGTCTGTCATATGGGCAACGCGAGTCAATGAATCCTTGCTCCAGGCACCCATCGAGTGCGGGTGCTTTTTCGCATATTCCTTGACCGGACCCGCTACGCGGCGATCCGAGTTGCCCTCACGCAGTACCGGGTTCACGGCGCTGCCGAGAACTTTTGCGTAACGAGCCTGGATTTCATTTTCTGACTCGTTTTGTGGTTCTTCCGGGTAGTCGGGCAGATCGTAGCCGTGTTCCTGTAGTTCGTTAATAGCAGCGATTAACTGGGGGACTGACGCACTGATATTCGGCAACTTAATAATATTGATGTCTGGTTTACTCACCAGGGTCCCGAGTTCTGCCAGTGCATCATCCCGCTTTTGGTCAGCGCCCAGATTCTCGGGAAACGTGGCAATGATTCTTGCCGCCAGAGAAATATCCCGGGTTTCCAGCACAACGCCGGCAGCATCTGTGAATGCGTCGATGATGGGTAGCAACGAGTGGGTTGCCAGTGCCGGCGCCTCGTCGGTAATTGTGTAGATAATGCTTGGAATACTCATGCTCTGCCGCCACTAAAAGAATCATTCACTTACGATAAATCCGCGCACGACTGCCAGCCGTCTGCTGGCACCCGGGGCGGATATGGTGGGCCCGGTAGGACTCGAACCTACGACCAAGAGATTATGAGTCTCCTGCTCTAACCAACTGAGCTACAGGCCCAACCGATGCGAATCGTCATTCACGATTCGCAGGACGCGGAAGTATAACGGTGTCGCCGGGCGCCGTCACTTTCAATGTGTTCGTCGTTGCACTGGTTATTGCGAAGGCCAGATTCACTCGTTTCAGGAGCAGCCATTGGAGCGATATTCACAGGCTGGCCTGGGTCAAAATAGACCAAAAAGAACACCGGAAGCAGTGCCGAATTCTGCTGTGATGGGCATCAACGAATCTTATTAATCAATGACTTACAATGCCAAAATCGCAATGGATGCGTGCCTCAGCCGACCTGGCTGGGTGTATGAGAACATATATGACGAATATGGGTTCCAGGAAAATAGTCGGAATTGGCGTGCTGGACCTGATGCTCACACTGGTGATCGCATCACTGTTGGCCGCGCTCGCCGTGCCGACCTACACCGGCTTTGTCGATAAACGCAGGAACGCCAAGGCGATAGACGACATCGGCTCCATCAGCATCGAAATCGAAAGTTTCCGCTTACGAAATAATGACCGAATCCCGTTCATTCTCGACGAATTGCCGAGTGAAGTTCCGCTGGATCCATGGGGCAATCCTTATCATTTTCTGAATATCAAGGCTGCCGGACCGGGTAAAGGCGGCTTCCGCAAAGATGGCAAACTCAATCTGCTTAATTCTGATTTCGATCTCTACAGTATGGGCACTGACGGTGACTCGAAGCGCCCGTTGTCAGCCAAAGCGAGTCGTGATGACATTATTCGCGCAAACAACGGTGATTTTATCGGCCGCGGTGAGGATTACTGATGGCCGCGTCTGGTCTTTCGCGAATCCTTACGGCTGGAGTCGGCCGCCGCATCCTCATGTCATTTCTACTGGCTGGCATCCTGCCGGTTATTTTCACAGCGCTGCTTGCCTACAATGAAGTGAGTCGTGGCCTGGAGCAGGAGGTCAACAAAGATCTTCGCGAGAATTCCAAAGCTTACGGTGTTGAAATTCTGGCGCGCTTGTCGCGTGCGTCTGACAAAGCAGAGGAACTGATTAATGTTGTTGCGTCGGGCGGCGCGGTTGCAACTCAGGATCGCCATTATCTGCTCGACGATTTCGAGGCAGTCTGGCTGACCTCACCAGGGTATGCCGACGAAATAATATTCGGTGATCGCAGCAGCCAGCTTAGTGCTTCGAATATCGATTTTGATCACCTTAATGCTGGCAACGGCCAGTTGCTCGATATAACGGATACCGCGTTCACTGCGCTGGTCCTTGTATACGCCACGAACGTCGGTGAAGCTGACCAATCAATTTTCGCGTTTCGCCTGAAACCGGAGGCGCTGTGGGGTCCGAAAGAGAATAGACCATACCTGACAGAGTTCTGTGTGTTTTCCGCTGCCGGCGCAAATCTGTTCTGTACTGCGCAAATGGACGCCGGATTACATACCACGCTGGCAACAGTTCGCAATCCACAAGACAGCAGTCCGACGGAATGGGAGATAGGTGGTGAAAAGCATTTCGCTGCGATGTGGCAACTATTTCTGCAAGGTAGTTATGGTCATCCTGCAATCGACATTGTCGCGAGCCAGCCGAAAGCCTACTCGCTGCGATCCAGTGCAGATTTTCGACGTATATTTCCACCGGCATTGGTGCTGGTCATCATTCTGGTTGGCGCGCTTAGTCTGAGCCTGATCGGTCAAAGCCTCGTGCCGCTGCAACGCCTGACCATCGTTGCGCGACAGTATGCCGCCGGCCAGCTGGGCTCGAGAGTGCGAATCAGAACCGGCGACGAATTCGAATCACTTGCCGATGCATTCAACAACATGGCCGCGAGACTGGGGCGTCAGATCGCGACCCTGAAAGCGATGTCAAAGATCGACCGGCTGATTTTGTCTGGTGCGGATTTTGAAGAGGTGTCAGAGGATGTCATCTGTCATCTTATTGAGCTGACCGGATTTGAGGCAGCGGCGGTAATAGCACGAGATACGGACGCTCCGAGCTGGGCCAAAATGATCTCCTGGTTCGAAGATGAGTTTATCCACGAGCGGGTCTCGCTGCCACAAGAGCTTGGTCATGAATGGTGCCAGCCGCAAGAAGTGCAACTTTCCCAGATCGACGGGTCTTTTGCGCCTTATAAAGAGCGATTTCTGAAGTTTGGTTTGCAGTATGTCGTGCTCATTCCCGTCATCCTGAACGATGATCTGAAAGGTATCCTCCTGCTCGGTTCCAATTCGAACTTCGAAATGCGCGGCGGTCGTCTGCAACGCTCCATTGATATTGCCGGCCGTCTTGCCGTTGCACTGGCCAGTGCAGAACGTGAAGAAGTTCTTTATCGCCAGGCGCATTTCGATGAGCTTACCGGCCTGCCGAATCGCCAGCTTCTTAAAGACCGGCTGGAGCAGCAACTGGTTCATGCCCGTCGTGAGAAGCAGAATGGCGCAATTCTGTTTCTCGATCTTGATCGTTTCAAAGAGATCAATGACGTCTTCGGTCACTCGGTCGGGGATATCGTTCTATCCCAGGCTGCCGAGAGGATCGTCTCAGAGGTGCGTGATACGGATACCGTGGCCCGCCTGGGTGGTGACGAGTTCGTCATCGTGATGCCGCATCTCACCGGCGACAATACGCTACGTAAGACGGCGTCAAGAGTATTGGCGCGACTCGCCGAGCCATTTACCGTGCGCGGCACCAATCATTTCCTGAGTGCAAGTATCGGTATCGTTGTATTTCCGGATGATGGAGATAGTGTAGAGACGTTGTTGAAAAATGCAGACGCGGCCATGTATCGCGCTAAGGAATCAGGTCGTTCGCGCTTCGTATTCTTCAGCAAGAAGCTGAATGCAGAGAGTCGGCGCAAGATCGAACTTGAGCGAGATTTGCGAACGGCGTTTGATGCCGGCGAGCTCGAACTTCACTACCAGCCTCAGTTCGATCTTGCCGACGGCATCATTTGTGGCGCAGAGGCATTGATGCGCTGGCGGCACGCGGAGCAGGGACAAATCTCGCCGAGCGAGTTTATTCAGCTTGCCGAGGATTCGGGATTAATCCTCGAAATGGGCCGCTGGGTTGTCGATCAAACCTGCGCCGATCTGCGTTCAATTCTGGATTTGGGTCTGCATCCTGGTTCAATGTCGATCAATGTATCCACGTTGCAACTCAGGGAGTCCGGGTTTCCGACCGACGTACTTGACGCCTTGCAGCGACATGATATTCATCCCGGGTATTTGCAGCTCGAGATCACAGAAACCACCGTCGCGCAAAATCGCGACACAGCGATCGATATTCTCAATGTTCTGCGGGAATCTGGTGTGCAGGTCGCAATCGATGACTTCGGTACCGGCTACTCATCCCTCAGTTACCTGCAACAACTACCGTTCGATTTGATCAAGATTGATAAGTCGTTTATCGATCTCATAGGCTCTGGCGGTAATTCTGAAAATATTTGTCGCACGATTATCAAAATGGCCCACGAGTTGGGCAAGAAGGCGATTGCCGAAGGCGTGGAAACACAGGAACAGGCGGACTTCCTGCGCAAGAATGGTTGCGACTGTGTGCAGGGTTATCACTACAGTCGCGCATTGCCGCAGAACGAATTCCTGGAATTTGTTGAAAAGCAGGATTTTCATACGCAGAGAAGGAAGGCGTTGGAGATTGTCTAATCGCGAGAATCAAAAAGATGCGCACTCAAAAACTGTAGCTAACCAGCCTTATTCAAAACCCAATAATCGTAGCAAACTCACGTAGGAGCTCGCCCAGCGAGCGACAAACAATTAGGGGCATGTTGAAAACATGCCCCTAATTGTTTGCAAAACATCAATCCACTACACCCGCACGAAAGAATCAATTCAAACGCCAGTTCTTTTGGCCGGGTGTGCCAGAATGGTGTTTTGCAAACAAATAAAAAACCGGGGTTGAACCCCGGTTTTTATTTGTTTGTCGCCCGTGCCGATAGATCGAAAATCTCAAGATTTGAGAATGGGTATCTATCGTACGGCGGGCTCCTACGTGACCTTGCTACAGTTTTTTGCTTAGTCTTCTACCAAAAAGCTTCGCAGTTGATCCGATCGAGTCGGGTGGCGCAGCTTACGTAGCGCTTTCGCTTCGATTTGACGAATGCGCTCACGAGTCACATCGAATTGCTTACCGACTTCTTCCAAAGTGTGGTCAGTATTCATATCGATGCCAAAGCGCATTCTGAGCACCTTGGCCTCACGCGGTGTCAGGCCAGCAAGTACGGAGTGCGTTGTTTCCTTAAGGCCGGACGAAGTCGCAGAGTCAACCGGCGAATGCACGGTCTGGTCTTCAATGAAGTCACCGAGATGAGAATCTTCATCATCACCAATCGGTGTTTCCATCGAGATCGGTTCTTTCGCAATCTTAAGCACTTTGCGAACCTTGTCTTCCGGCATTTCCATGCGCTCGGCAAGCTCATCCGGCAGCGGCTCACGGCCCATCTCCTGCAACATCTGTCGCGAGATGCGATTCAGTTTATTAATGGTCTCAATCATGTGCACCGGAATTCGAATCGTGCGTGCCTGGTCAGCAATCGAGCGCGTAATGGCCTGGCGAATCCACCAGGTCGCATAAGTTGAAAACTTGTAACCGCGACGGTATTCAAATTTGTCTACTGCTTTCATGAGGCCAATATTGCCCTCCTGGATAAGATCCAGGAACTGCAGGCCGCGA
>CAYOHF010000020.1:0-15427 GCA_964403695.1 uncultured Woeseiaceae bacterium
GCGGCAGTGCCGCGGAGAAGTTTCCGGTTTTGCTCGAATACCAGCCGTACCGCAAGGTTTCATCGCGAGGTCGCAACTACCCGCTCTATTCATATTTCGTGGAACGCGGCTACATCGTCGCTCGCGTCGACATTCGTGGCACAGGCAGCAGCGAGGGTCGGCTGATTCCCTACGAGTATTCGGATATAGAGCTTGATGATGGCGAGGCGATCATCGACTGGTTAGCGAAGCAGGACTGGTCGAACGGCAACATAGGCATGTTCGGTATTTCCTGGAGCGGCTTCAACGGCATCCAGTTGGCGGTGCGCAACCCGCCGGCTTTAAAAACCATCATTGCCGTCGATGCGACCGAAGATCTCTACCAGGATGATGTGCATTACATGGATGGAATCATGCATCTCGATTCCTGGGAAATGACGCAGGACCTGGACAATTCCCGTCCCGGCGCGCCTGACTATGTGATCGACGACGATAATTTTCGCAATCGATTTGATACCGAGCCATGGATGCTGACTTACAAAAAACAGCAACGCGACGGCGCTTTCTGGGATCGCGCTTCCGCGCGGGACAAGTACGACAAGATCCGCATCCCGACTTTTCATATCGGCGGTTGGTATGACGGCTATCGTGACAGCCTGCCGCGCATGCTCGAAAATGTCGACGCGCCAGTGAAAGCGATGATTGGCCCCTGGTCACATTCATTTCCACACGACCCCTACCCCAATCCCGGCATGGAGTGGCGCCACGAAGCGGTACGCTGGTTTGATCAATGGCTCAAAGGCAAAGATACCGGCATTATGGACGAGCCTCGGTTCGCCGTTTACGTCCGTGACTGGCATCCGCCCGGTCCCTACCTGGAATACGCGCCGGGCCACTGGCGCTGGGAAGACGGCTGGCCGATAGAGCGCATCGAGCAACACGCTTTTTATGCACAAGGAAATCACACACTGCTGGATAAGGCGGCGAACAAGGAAGTACATCAGCTCCGTTTCAAACCTTCTATCGGTTTAGAAGCAGGTGGACCGGTCATGTGGTGGGGTGATGTCGCGCACGATCAACGTCCGACCGATGCGTTCAGTCTTGTTTATGACAGCGAGCCGCTTGCTGCCGAGACAGAAATTCTGGGGTTTCCCCGGGCTCTGCTGAAGGTCTCCGCCGATGCACCGCGCGCAAACTGGTTCGTGCGGGTTTCTGATGTAGCGCCGGATGGCACGGTGACCCAGGTCGCCGGGGCGGGATTCAATGGTACGCACCGCAACTCCGCTCGTGATCCTGAAGATATTGAACCGGGTGCTGAATTTGATCTCGACGTCGAGATGCACTTTACCTCCTGGGTTTTCCCCGAGGGACACCGGATTCGCTTCGCGATCGCCAACGCACAATGGCCAATGTTCTGGCCGACGCCCTACCCGATGACGACCACGTTACGGCTCGGCGGAACAGATGGTTCACATCTTGTGTTGCCGATCGTCCCGCCGGGTGATCGCGCTGTGCCCGACTTCCTGCCACCGGCAAAAAACCCGTCTATGCCTGGGTTTGAGACGCTCGATGCCGGCAACCCATCGGGTTATGGTGAGATATCGTCCGTTGACAGAAACCCACAGACCGGAGAGGTGACAGCCAGTGCGACCAATACGGGTGGCACAAAATATCCCTGGGGCACCGAAACTTACCGGGAAACGATTGAACACCGGACTTCAGACGAGCATCCGGAAAATACGTCGGTCAAAGGCACACATCGCCTGGAGGTGGAGCTGACCGACCGGGTGCTGCTGTGGGAGGGCGGACTGGATTTTTCCAGCGACCGTGAGAATTTTTATTATCACTATTGGCGGCGTCTTAGCGAAAACGGCGAACTCATTCGTGAAAAGACATGGGAGGAATCGATACCACGCGATTATCAGTAGCTTGCAGATGGGTGGCGGTGTTCTCTTAAGACAGAGCATGGCCTTAAGCGAGCGAGATGGTCAGTACGAGCCCTCGCCACTCTGTTGACCCGATTTCCTAAAGACATGAAACCACCCGCATCGGCGTCGGACCCATGCAGGTTCCTGAGTCATCAAGGCATATCGCTCCATAGCGCTGCCTGTTTGCCGCTAAAAGGCACTTGTCGCCAGCGAAAGCTTCACCCCACACCCTCTAAGGTGAAACACCATTCTGATTCGCAGAAAGCTGAAGAATCTAACTGTGCTAGTGTCAGGAAATCCACCCGCAAACCAGCCACCAATCGAAGTACTGAACTATGCGTATAGCTGAAATGAACTGGATGCAGGTTGAAAAATACCTGGAGAACGACGATCGGTGCGTATTACCAGTGGGTTCCGTAGAGCAACATGCTCAATTGTCCTTGTGTGTTGATGCAATATTGTCGGAGCGGGTTTCAATAGAGGCTGCAGAACCGTTGCAGGTTCCTGTTTATCCGTGCATGCCATTTGGGCTGGCGCCATATTTTTCAGCCTTTCCCGGCAGCATTTCGCTGCGTTTGGAAACATTGCTGGCTGTGTTCCGGGATTTGATCGCCTCTGTTCATCGCTCTGGTTTTCGTCGGGTGTTAATTGTCAATGGACATGGCGGTAACGCGCCGGTGGCGGCATTGGCGAAGGAGTTAATGCTTGAGATCCCGGAAATGTCGATCAAATATCATCCCTGGTGGGCCGGTGCCAGGGTCACCGCGGCGATAGATAAAATTGACCCCATAGGATCACACGCAAGCTGGATTGAAAACTTCCCCTGGACCCGCCTTGCGAATGCAGTGGCGCCTGATGGTGAGAAAGCGTTGATAGATCACGCGCAACTCGACATGTCGAATCCGCAAGATGCCAAAGCAATGTTGGGCGATGGCAATTTTGGTGGTGCCTGGCAAAGGCCGGATGACGTGATGCTGAAAATATGGGAAGTCGGCGTCGGGGAGACCCGTGCAATATTAGAGGGGCCATGGCCGAACCATGCTGATTGATTCGAATTTTTCTGATCGTGTGGTCCTCGTGACCGGTGCGGCTCAAGGTATTGGCGCCGCGATAGCAAAATCTTTCGTCGATGCCGGCGCCGACGTTCACCTGGCAGACCTTGATCGCGACGGCGTCGATAAAACGGCAAGTGACATCAGTGCCAGAAGTTACTCACTGGACTTATCAGATCGCGCCGCAACAGCAAAACTTGTTGAGTCGATCGGCGAGCAGAAAGGTCGTTTGGATATCCTGGTGCATGCGGCCGGCGGTGTGCGAGGTCAGACTGGCAAACCAATCGAAGATGTTTCGATGGATGACTGGCGGAAAATATTTGAAGCCAATGTCGATAGTGCTTTTTGGTTGGCACAGGCTGCGGCGCCAATAATGAAAAAGAATGGCTGGGGCCGCATCATCAATATTTCTTCCGGCGCCGGGCTCAGGCCAAGCCTGACCGGCATTCAGGCTTACGCGGCCGCGAAACACGCTCTCGTAGGATTGACCAGACAATTGTCGTGGGAGCTTGGTCCATTTGGCATCACTACCAATTCCGTCGCCCCGGGCTTCGTTCTTTCCAACCCCAGCACGCGAAAACAGTGGGAAAGTTACTCCACTGACTTTCAGCAGGCGTTGCTGGATAACACGCACACCAAACGTCTCGGCGAGCCCGAGGATATTGCGGCAGCAGTTCTGTTTTTTGCGTCCGAAGAAGCAGGATGGGTCAGCGGGCAAGTCTTGTCCGTGGACGGTGGGCGGTCTTAGGCGAGAGAGATCGTCAGGACGAGCCCTCGCCACTACGGTGACTCTTTTTCTTAAAGACATGCAACAGAAACACACCAGATAAGATGACGACAACGCCCAGCAAAATAAACAGCGTGCTCTCCCCCTTGAGAAATGATTCGCCGAGATACACAGCTGCGATCGCGTACGGTAACTCGGTGATCGCCAGCGCTGCCAGATACAGTACGAAAGGATAGCGGAGAATTCCCAACACATAGCCCGGAACTTCAGACGGGACGGCTGCCTGAAACAGCAGGACATGGATGAAGCGCGAGCGCTCGCTTAACTCTCGCTCCCAACCTGCGAGTTTTTCTTCGCTGATGAGCATGCCGACGGCGGTGCGACCGAAAAACCGCCCGATGCAGAATGAAAGGATGCCGCCCAGTAGCCAGCCCAGCCAAAGGAGAGCGAGGCAACCGGCTTTACCCCACGCGTAGACAGCGACAGGCGCGAATACAGCGCTCGAGAAAAAAGCGACCATCGCTGACAACATTGCCAGACCTATGAACACCAGCATGCCGAGGAGCGGCGCCTGGGAGATCGCACCTTCCGTCCAGACGATTATCTCTTCCGTTCTGTCGTGCAGCGTATCCGTGGCCGTGAAAAGGCCTGCCAGGATAATGAACGTGCCGACGATTACGACGCGGCGTTGCAGGCTATGGCGGACGGTCATGGTGCATGCACAGTAGCACGGGTGTATGTGATGAGGGCCAGGACGGCGATGGAGCGCATAACCTGGTTGGTGTGCGGGAATTCATAGCGGACGTTCTGCCGCACAATCGCGGCAAGATGCTGCTCCCACGAGATTTGCGCTGCATTCGCAAGAGCGGCATCTTGCCGCGATTCCCCCACGATTGATTTCGGTTATCATCTCGTACACGTCTGGTAACCGCCAACAAGAACTCTAACAATGTCGCATAACACTTCTTCTGCAGGACCCATCGATTTACGCAGTGATACTGTCACGCGCCCTACTCCGGCAATGCGCAAAGCAATAGCCGAGGCTGAGGTCGGTGACGATGTGTACGGTGACGACCCAACCGTCAATCGACTGCAGCAAATTGCTGCCGAAATGCTCGGCACCGAGGCGGCGCTCTTCCTGCCAAGTGGAACCCAGTCAAATCTTTGCGCATTGCTTGCTCATTGTCAGCGCGGCGATGAATACATTGTCGGACAACATGCACACACGTATAAATATGAAGGTGGAGGTGCTGCGGTGCTGGGAAGTATTCAGCCACAGCCATTGGAATTCATGCCCGACGGTAGCCTGGACCTGGCGATGGTTGCTGCAAGCATCAAACCTGATGATCCGCATTTTGCAAAAACGACATTGCTTTGTCTTGAGAATACTCAGGGTGGAAAAGTGTTGCCGCTGGATTACCTGGCGCAGGCGCGTGAGTTTGTCGACCAACATGGCTTGGGGCTGCATCTGGATGGTGCTCGCGTATTCAATGCGAGTGTGAAACTTGACGTTCCTGTGACCGAGATCAGTCGCTATTTCGATTCGGTTTCAGTGTGCTTATCGAAGGGTCTCTGTGCACCGGTTGGATCTGTACTGTGCGGGAAGATTGAGATCATCGAGAAAGCGCTGCGCTGGCGGAAGATGCTGGGTGGTGGGATGCGCCAGGCCGGTGTGCTGGCGGCAGCCGGAATTCTGTCGCTAACCGAGCAGGTACAGCATTTAAAAGAGGATCACGACAACGCAGAGCGTCTGGCCCGGGCGATTGTGGATATACCTGGCCTGGAAGTTGATCTGGACGCAGTGCAGACGAACATGGTTTTTGCGCGGGTGGTTAAAGGTACGCAGCCAGCGTTGGTACGGAAAATGGCGGATGAAGGTGTGCTGGTGTCCGGGGGTGGTGATGACTTGCGGCTTGTGACGCATTTTGATTTCAAACAGGGCCAGATTGATTGGGTGGCGGCGGCATTTGCAAGGGCGTTAGCGGCTTAAAATTCGGATGATCTGTTGGGATTTCGCCCGCTGGGCGGGCTCCTACAGTGCTAATTAGATATGTAGGAGCCCGCCCAGCGGGCGATTGTCAAAAAATAACTCGATTCGGGGGAATCTAATGATCACCAGCCGCACGACATTGACCGCCAAACTAACGCGTCTTTTTATCGTGGGTACATCTACGGTGCTCGTGGCTTGCACCGCACCACAGGTCGTACCGCAAGAAACTGAAGTGTCCCTGGCTCCCGTCGCCCCACTTCGCCCTCCAATCATTGGTCGAAACGCCGGTGTATCAGCCGGACACCCGCTAACGACAGCTGCTGCACTCGAAATTCTTCAGCAAGGCGGTAACGCATTTGATGCCGGGGTTGCTGCATTGCTCGTAGGAGGTGTTGTAGAACAGGACCTGTATGGCATCGGTGGCGAGGCACTGATTCTTGTTTATCCACAGAGTGAGAAAAAGGTCACCTCGGTTACCGGACAGGGTTGGGCCCCGGCCGCTGCCAATGTCGATGACTGGCTTGCCCAGGGCAAGAACCTTAAAGGTGAGGGTCTTGATTCATCCGTTGTACCTGGCGCATTGCACGGGGCGCTGACGGTTCTGGAGCGCTGGGGCACGATGACTTTCGAACAGGTATCGATGCGGGCTATTGAATATGCCGAGCAGGGTTTTCCGTTGCGCGTGCGAACGGCGGCTGCGATCGAGAGAGACGCTGAATTTATCAGGCAATGGCCACACAACTACCTGTACTGGCTGAAACCTGACGGCTCCTTTTACCAGGCCGGCGAAACCATTCGTTTTCCCGGCCTGGCGAAAACATTCAAACGCATGGTCGAAGCTGAGCGTGCGAAAGTCGTCCAGGGCCGCGAAGCCGGCATCGAGGCGGCACGGGATCGCTTCTATAAAGGCGACATCGCTGAAGAAATGGTGGCGTTCCTGAAGAAGAACGGCGCGCCCTATGAAATTTCCGATTTCGCCGAGTTCTTTGCACGGGTCGAGGATCCGGTCGCAACTACATATAAGGAATACACCATCTACAAACAGCCCTTCAACAGCCAGGGGCCGATGTTGCTGCAGACGCTTAACATTCTTGAGAACTTTGATCTGCAATCCATGGGGCACAACAGCGCTGACTACTCGCACGTGCTGATCGAGGCGATGAAGCTCGCTTATGCCGATCGGGATACCTACTACGCAGACCAGGATTTCGTTGACGTACCGGCCACAGGATTACTATCCAAGGAATATGCAAAACTACGTGCTGAAGAAATAGATCTTGGGAATGCTTCCCAGAATTACATTGCGGGTGATCCGCTGCCCTTCGATCCGGACGTGAACAGCTGGTCGTTCTGGAAGGCAGGCGAGGAGATGCCGGTTGCAAACCTTTCGGCTGCTGTTACCGATTTCCCGGAATCTGCCAAAGATACCTCGCACATCGCGATCATTGATAAAGACGGCAACGTATTCGACAGCACACCAAGTGGTGGCTGGATTGGCGGCGCTGTGATTCTTGGCGATACCGGCATTGGCATGAGCGTGCGTGGTGAACAATTCTGGCTGGACAAGACTAAGGCCGCACAGTTGCGTCCCTGGTCGCGACCGCGTTATACGCTCACACCAAGTATCGTATTTCTTAATGACGAACCGCTAATGGCCCTTGGTACCCCGGGTGGCGACAACCAGGAGCAAACTATTCTGCAGACATTTTTGAATGTCGTTGAGTTCTGGCCAGACTGGTACCCGAATCTGCATTCGGCCATCGAATGGCCACGCCTGCAAACGCTGCATCTTTACCAGTCTTTTTGGCCACACACGACGGGCTTCAACCGGGTCAATCTGGAGGTTGGTGTTGGTCAGGACGTTATCGAAGATATGCGCAACCGTGGTCACGACGTCACCGTCGTGCCGCCGTTCAAAATTTCCGGATGTTCGACAGCCGTACTGCTCGATCCGAAAACCGGCAATCGCATCGCTGCGGCTGATCCGCGGCGGGATTGTTACGCGATAGCCTATTAGCGCGTTTTTGTTTAATGACAACGGGGAGGAGATGCAAAGTATGAAACTGCAACATCGTTCAGGACGAGTTAAACGCATTTTCATCAGCCGCAATTCTTTACTTGCGACGCTGGCCGCACTATCTCTCGCATTTAACGCCGCCGCGGATACATTCGATCTTACGAGTGCAACGATTGAAGAAATCAACGCAGCCTTTGATGCAGGCGCGCTGACCTCAGAGCGACTGGTAGAACTAAGCCTGGCGCGAATTGCTGCTTATGACGATGCCGGCCCGCAGTTGAATGCGATATTGCTTTTGAATCCCAACGCTATCGAAACCGCTCGCGCAATGGATGCCGAACGTCTGGCAAAAGGCAGGCGTTCTCCGCTGCACGGTATCCCCGTCGTGTTGAAAGATAATTTCGATACGGCGGATATGCCGACAACAGCAGGATCGTTCATGCTTAAAGGATCAATACCACCGGATGATGCCTTCCTCGTGCAACAACTCCGTGCTGCGGGCGCCATCATCCTGGCCAAATTGAACATGAGCGAATTCGCATCGGGTGATGCACTGAGTTCGCTTGGCGGCCCGATTTATAATCCGCACGATCCACGGCGGACACCGTCCGGATCATCGGGTGGCACCGGGGCAGCAATTGCCGCAGCTTACGCTCCTGTGGGCCTGGGCACCGACACCGGCGGCTCCGTTCGTGGCCCATCCAGCGCGAACGGTATTGTCGGCCTCAAACCAACCCACGGATTACTTAGCCGGGACGGCATTGTTCCGCTCGCGCTCTCATTTGATACCGCAGGACCGATGGCGCGCAATGTGTATGACATTGCAGTAGTACTCGGCGTCATGACCGGGATTGATTCAGCTGATGCAGCCACTGTTAAGAGCGACGGACTGTTCAAGAAAGACTACACGCAGTATCTCGATGCGGATGCTTTGCAGGGTGCTCGCATCGGCGTCGCCCGCGACTTCATGGACAGCGATGAAGAAGTGGACTGGATCATGGAAGCCGCACTCGAAGCCATGCGTGAAGCTGGCGCCGAGATCGTGGATGTCACATTGCCGGAGTGGCTGCTGGAATCACGAGGAAAGTTCTATCGCGCCATTCGCTACCGCGAGTTTCGGGCGCAGATTGAAGACTACCTGGCAACGACAGACGCGCAATATCCGAAGAGCCTCGAAGATCTCGTCAAGCAGTCAAAGACATTGACCTCCCGTCGTGAGGACGGCGTAGTTCCAAACCCCGGCCGTTGGCAGCTCATGCTCAAGGAAGTTGAAAGTGGCGAGCTTACGGATTACGACTACCTGGCCGTGCGCGATCACGCGTTGCCCCTGATGCGCGGCATCATTGGCGGACTAATGGAAGCGGAGAACCTGGATGCCATCGTGTATCCAACCTCACCCGTGCGCCCGGAGCGCGTCGATCCTGACCCGAACCCCGAAGGCGCGCCCGGCAGCGGCAAATCCCCGGTTATCCTCGCCAATCTGACAGGTTTTCCCGACCTCATCATGCCGGCAGGATTTACGGGACGTGGATTGCCGGTATCGATTTCGTTCATGGGGCCGGCGTTTAGTGAGCCGCGATTGCTGGCGCTTGGATATGCGTTTGAACAACGTACGCGGGTGCGGCGGTTACCGGTGACGACGCCGGCGCTTGAAGGGGAGAGGATTGGTTATTGACGATTATCGGGATTGTGGCGTGGTTTTGGGTTGATCGCCCGCTAGGCGGGCTCCTGCAAAATTTGCGCGTTGCCGTTGTCAAAACAAAACGGCCGCGACCTTTGCGGGTCGCGGCCGTACTAGCCAACTAAATCAAAATTTCCTGATGCCGGTTTAGAAAGTCCAGACAAGGCCGGCAGAAATCATAGCAACGTCTTCCGTGTCTTCGATGTCGAACAACTCGTATTCAACGCGAATAGCAAAAGATCCGAAGCCGAATTTTGCGCCTACACCGTACGCCGGATCTGTGCCGTCATCACTACTGCCCACGCCATCGATAGAAGCGTCAGCATCCCACGCAATAACACCTGCTTTCGCGAAAATTCCTATAGGTCCCAGATCGATGCCAAGAACGCCGAATAAATCGAGGCCATTTGCATCAACTGCAAAGAGAGTACCGCCAATATCCGCTGATGGCCCGCCAAGATCGACATAGCCACCTTCGATTGCCAGGTTTACAAGTGCCAAATCAAAGTTGTATCCGCCGAACGCTTTCCAGGCGAAATCATCTTCATCAAAACTTATAGGATTACCCGGGTCGCCAGCATCGATCTCAATGCCTGCCGAACCCACGCTGCCGCCGACATAAAAACCAGAATCGGCTCTTGACTCCGCTGACATCAACAAAAGTGCTGCTACGAGCAAAATCGCTCCGGCTCCACTAGCTTGCCGTTTTTCGTTAAACAAATTCGTAAACATTTCAAATCTCCAATAAAATTATTTGCCCAAACATGATCAATCGTTTTACCTGGTGTCTTGCCAGGCGAATTCACTCCGCGCCGACGGACCTCTACAGATAATCTCGCCATTTAGTCAAAAATCGCCGTATGTGTTCAAGGTACTGGTTCAAAGATTGGCTAGTTTCGGCCATGCGTTTTACCAGAATGAGACGTGAATGAGAAGATTTTGACAACTTTTTATCAATTTTATTCAACCACTTAGATTGAAACCTTCATGCGATTTGGTAATAAGGCAGTCGCCGTACGCAACAATCCGGCACTGTGGCAGATGCACCCTGCATCAATTAGACTGGCGCGATAACACAAATAAACATAACCCCGCGACAAGATGGGAAGAGAAACTGGTGGAAAAAACAAATTGGAACGTCCCAGGCAGGCTGGCCTGTTCATGCATTTTAGCGACACTGATCGCGACAGCTGCGAATGCTCAAATAGTAGAAGATGTGAACCTCATTGCGAGTGATGGTGCCGCAGGTGACCTGTTCGGATCGGACAGCGACATTAGCAGGAACACTGTGATTGTTGGTGCGCGTTATGACGATGACAACGGCATTAATTCGGGCTCTGTGTATATATACAAGCGCGATGGCCAGGCGTGGAATGAACAGACCAAACTCATCGCCAGTGACGGCGTAAGTGGAGATCGATTCGGTGATTTTGTAGCGCTTGATCGTGACACCGCGTTGATTGGATCGCCCGGAGATCCCTACGAACTGAATTCAGCCGGTGCGGCTTATGTTTTTCATTACGCCCGTGGCACCTGGACAGAGCAAGCCAAGCTCGTTGCAAGTGACGGCGAATTAGGCGATGAGTTCGGCCAGGTCGCGATTGACGGCAACACAGCGGTTATTTCAGCGCAGTCGGATGACGATAACGGCTTCGACTCCGGTTCCGTGTATGTTTTCAAACGTAGCAGAGGTACATGGACCGAGCAGGCAAAATTGCTCGCCAGTGACGGAGCGCCGGGCGACCAGTTCGGTCGCATCGCCATCGACGATAAAACGATCGTGGTTGGGGCGACCAACGTCGATTACGGCGAGGTTGGTCTGGATGCCGGTTCCGCATACATCTTTGCACTGCAGGGTGACACCTGGACAGAACAGGCAAAACTGACTGCCAGTGATGCCGCTGCAGGCGATAGCTTTGGCTCGACAGTCGCAATTAATGGCGACACCGTGGTAATCGGTGCTATTGGCGATGATCAAAACGGTAACAACTCAGGCGCTGCTTACGTATTCACGCGCAGCAATGGCGTCTGGACGGAACAGGCGAAACTGACTGCGAGCGATGCCGCTGCGAACGATGGTTTTGGCCGCGTCGCCATCAACGGCAAAGTAATCCTTATAAGCGCACCACGCAATGCCGATAAAGGTTCCAGAACATCCACTGCATATGTCTTTGCCCAGACCAACGGTAACTGGATCGAACGGGCGAAAGTAACGACAGGCTATGGGGCGCCCAGCGATGGCTTCGGCGCTCCCGCAATGGCCGGCAAATCATTCATCGTCGGTGCGGCGATCAATAAGGATAACGGCAGGCAGCTGGGGTCCGCGTATGTATTCTCTCTGACTGATGCCGAATTTGACGGCATTATCGACGAGCGCGATAACTGCCCCACAGAGTTCAACCCGGACCAGGTCGATTCAAACGGCGACGGCTTCGGCGATGCCTGCGTTGATCCCTCGGTTATGATTTCGTCGAATGTTGATGTTGACCGAACAGTGACTGTCGGTGCCGATGCCAGGTTCAAAAAAGATGTCACAGTTGGCGCCAACACCAGTGTCGGCAGCAATGTCTATTTGAAAAAAGGTGTGAACGTTGGCGAAGATGTAAATATCGGCGACGGTGCGAAACTCAACAAGGATATTGAGATCGGTGATGCGGCATCAATTGGCCCCGGCGTAACGATGGGGCGAAATGTGTTTGTTGGTCCCGGATCTGTAATCGGTGCCAACTCGGTGATCGGTCAGGACACGGTCATTTGCGGCGCCGCTGAAATCGGCCCTAATTCAGACATCGGCAAGAATAATTTCGTCTCGACGCTGACCATCTTGTCCCCGGCAAGCGTGCACAATGGTATTGAAGGGCCTGCACCGGATCCATTTGATTGTGGCTGATGAATGAGCCGGCGTTGGCACAGCCAGCCAGCGCGCAGTAGTTTCCTGTTTGAAACACAAAAGGCGACTAACACGCCTTAGCTTCCTGGCCTGTTTCGCGATGTCCGGCATGTTAGTGCCGATGGCGTTATTTCCGGCCCAATAGCAGCCTATATTGCTCAGCCTGCTACCGAGATCACGATCCGATTCAGCGGGCTGACGATGGGCACGGCTGTCGCACCTTGGGTCACCTGCCAGATCGTGACAGCCACCAGCAATAATAGTGACCGGTGATATCCTGATGGAAATCCAGGAGGCGTCATCCGTTTTACATCGGCCGTCTTCTTGCGAGGTTCAAATTTCCGAAGAGTTGACATCTGACTCACCGCCGTCCCATTAACGTAAATTTGGCGCCAGAGTGAAACACCTTATGTCGGCAATCGCCCGTGCCGATAGACGGATAATCACGAGGTTCAAGAACGTGTATCTATCGTACGGTCGGCTCCTACAATTCTATTTAGCAATGTAGGAGCCCGCCCGGCGGACGATGCCTAAAATCAGCAAAGAACGCCACAACAGTGCACCAATGTTTCATTCCATCGCTATGCAGCTGAGCTTTATGGGACAGCAGTGAATCGAATCCGGAGATTAGTCGCGTGTCACGCCATATCGAACAACAAAAACTCCGCACCGGTTTTTGCCTTGACCTCAAGCGAGGCCATCTGCTCAATCGCAGCGCCATCACCCGCCTTCAGAGTTTCGTTATTGACTTCCACTTCGCCTGCAACGATCTGTATCCAGCCGCTGTGACCTGCGTCGAAGTTATGCATGATCGCAGTATCCTGGTCCAGGATACTGGCGTACAGGTTTACGTCCTGATGGATGACCAGCGAACCTTCCCTGCCATCCGGTGATGCGACCAAACGCAGCTGATTTTTCTTCTCGGCATCTGTAAAAGTTTTTTCTTCATAGCCGGGCGTCAATCCCTGCTCTCCTGGCAGGATCCATATCTGCAATAGATGCACCAGTTCATCATTCGAGTGATTGAATTCACTGTGCCTGACTCCGGTTCCAGCCGTCATGTGTTGTACATCGCCGCGTTTCATAACTGCGCCATTGCCCATGCTGTCTTTATGTTCCAGCGCGCCCTTGATGATGT
Organism: uncultured Woeseiaceae bacterium; assembly: GCA_964403695.1. Classification (GTDB taxonomy): domain Bacteria; phylum Pseudomonadota; class Gammaproteobacteria; order Steroidobacterales; family Woeseiaceae; genus SZUA-117. The sequence continues at coordinate 13,403 of CAYOHF010000020.1, forward strand.
AGGTGATTATTTCCATATCGCGGTGCGGGTGCGTGCCAAAGCCCTGCCCCGGTTCGATCCAGTCTTCGTTAATAACACGCAGACTGGCGAATCCCATGTGGGCAGGATCGTGATACTCACCGAATGAGAACGTGTGTTTGCTATCCAGCCAGCCCAGGTTAACGGCACCGCGCTCAGCAGCAGGTCTTAATGCGATCATGTCAGTCTCCTTAGCCATTTTTTAGTAAATTTTTTCTCACGCCAGCTGTTTGACAGGGGCAAGCGATTTGCCAATGTGGATCAGGTCAGCGATTTGTGCGCGGGCATCGCTTATGGATTCATCGCCGCGCTTTTTTTGTTGTGCTGCTGCCACGACTTCAATATCGGTGATACCGAGAAAACGCAATGCCTGACGCATGTATGGCGTTGCAAAATCTACTTCGCTATCAATGGCAACCCCGCCACTGGCCACCACCAGGTACGCTTTCTTGCCATTCAGCAGACCCTCCGGACCGTTCTCGGTGTAGCGAAAAGTCAGGCGGGCGCGTGCCACCATGTCTACCCATGCTTTAAGGGCTGCAGGTACACCGAAATTGTAAATCGGCACGCCGATGACGATAACCTCGGCGCCCTTGAGCTCATCAACCAGGGCATCGGAGTAGCTCAATTGCTGCCGATGGCTTGCGTTTCGCTCCTCATCAGGTGTGAAGTTCGCCTCGATCCAGTCCTGATCCACATGCGGCATACCGTGGGCAAGGTCGCGACGTACAACTTCCACGTCGGTGTAGCGATCCTCAATGGCGTCAATCAGGTTGTCTGTTAGCGCCCGTGTGGACGACTGGTCGCGGCGTCCGCTCGCATCTATTCTTAGTACTTTTACCGTCTTCTGCATGTTCTTCTCCTGCTTGCCAGCCAAATGGACTGGATTTCTTTACCGTTGAAGAGAGTATCTATGTTGTGTATTCCTCGATAAATAGTAGTATTTACATATCATTGTTCTATTTTTGGCAACAATATGGATAAATTTGAGGATTTACAGGCTTTTGTCAGCGTCGTTGAGTCCGGCAGCTTTACTGCCGCTGCAGAGCGGCTGAATGCCGACAAATCAGCGATCAGCCGCCGGGTGTCATCGCTTGAGGAGCATCTCGGCGTACAGCTGATGCGGCGTACAACGCGATCCCTGAACCTGACAGATACCGGGCGCAGTTTCTACGAGCGTTCGGCGCGCATTCTTGCAGATCTTGAAGAGGCTGAATCAGCCGTCGCACAAGCGCATATTGAGCTGAAGGGACGCTTGCGGGTGGCATTGCCCTTGTCTTTCGGCGTTCTACATATGGGCCCACCCATCGACGCATTCAGCCAGCTGCATCCACGAGTAGAGTTCGACCTGGATCTGAATGACGGCCAGGTTGATCTCCTCCGGGAGGATATCGATGTGGCCGTGCGGATCGGCAAACTCAGCGATTCATCATTAATAGCCAGGCGACTGTTCAGGTCGCGGGTTGTTGTTTGTGCAAGCCCGCGCTATCTCGAGAAAAACGGCACGCCGGCGACGCCTGACGATTTACAGGATCATCGCTGTCTTGTGTATAGCAACCTGCGTGACCCGGGGCACTGGTCCTGGCTAGACGCTGAGGGCGCTGAACAGCGGGTTCGGGTGAAGATCGCCATGCGGGCCAATAATGGCAATTTGCTCACAATCGCGGCCAGCGATGGCCTGGGGATTGTTATGCAGCCCACTTTCATCGCTCACGAGGCGATCAAGGCCGGGGACCTTGTGCCAATACTTACTGAGCATGCCTGGCCGGAGGCAACTGCTTACGCAGTCTATCCACCAGCACGCCATCTAAGCCATCGGGTACGGGCATTTATTGACTTCCTGGCTGACCATTTTGCGGCCACGCCATACTGGGATCGGGACTGTGAAATACCAAAACCTGGTTCTTAACTGTGTGAATTGAATTAGAGGGACAGTGACCCTATTTGCTCGGATAGTTAGGGTCACTGTCCCTCTAATTAGTCCCTCTAATTAGTCCCTCTAATTAG
>CAYOHF010000020.1:15527-40860 GCA_964403695.1 uncultured Woeseiaceae bacterium
GTCCCTCTAATTAGTCCCTCTAATTAGTCCCTCTAATTAGGGTCACTGTCCCTCTAATTACCTCTAATTACGGTCACGCCATATTGGGATCAGTACTGTGAAATGCGCAGATCTGATACTTAACTGTGTGAATTAGCACGGAAAAACATTGACTCTGGCGAAATGCCATTTATACTCGCGCCAGCTGGAAAGTTCGTCTCGTATTTATGTAACACCATTTCGATGTACCATCATTAGTGTCTCGTCCTGTTTTTCATAAGTAATAGCAGCATTTCTCGCCAAATGGCCTTATCTATAAGGCTTTATATACTCTTGATTAAATAGGAAAAAACTATGTCTACAACAACTGGAACCGTTAAGTGGTTCAACGACGCTAAAGGCTTTGGATTCATCGAGCAAGAATCAGGTCCTGACGTATTTGCCCACTTCAGCGCTATCTCCGGCGACGGCTTCAAATCGCTGACAGAAGGCCAAAAGGTCGAGTTCACTGTTACTGACGGCCAGAAAGGTCCTCAGGCTGAGAACATCGTAGCGGTTTAATTACGCTATAAGCCACGCGATGCTTGCATCGCTGGCTGCGCTTACACTCCTCTGGAGTTGAGCGCGAAAAAGGGTGAGACCTCGCGGTCTTGCCTTTTTTTGTGCCTGCTAATAGGGCTTTCGCACCTAACATTAAAGAACTGTAGGAGCCCGCCTGGCGGGCGATTCTACGATGTTGATGCGTGCACACCATCACTTATCGCCCGCTGGGCGGGCTCCTACAGTACTATTTGGCGATGGGCATGGATCTAGCGAAGCTGATCGAACGACTACCGAAAGCGGAACTGCACCTGCATATCGAGGGTACGCTGGAACCCGAATTGATGATGGCGCTGGCGCAGCGCAACCAGATTGATTTGCCCTATTCCGACGTAGACGAAATTCGTCGTGCCTACGAGTTTTCCGACCTGCAGTCATTCCTCGATATTTACTACGCGGGTGCGGCGGTCCTCATCACCGAGCAGGACTTTTATGACCTGACGTGGGCTTATCTTGAACGCGCTGCCAGCGATAACGTCCGTCATGTGGAAATATTTTTTGACCCGCAAACGCATACCGATCGTGGCGTCAATTTTACGACGGTGATTGATGGCATTCACCGGGCGCTGGAGGATGGCGCAGCAGACCTGGGAATCACGTTCAGGGTGATCATGTGTTTCCTGCGACATTTGAGTGCGGCCGACGCGATGGACACACTTGCTGCAGCGCTGCCGCATAAAAGCCGCATACATGCGGTCGGCCTGGATTCATCCGAAATGGGCCATCCACCATCAAAATTTGTTGCCGTGTTTGATCGCGCCCGGAACGAAGGTTTCCTGACCGTTGCCCATGCGGGTGAAGAGGGCCCACCTGAATATATTTGGGAAGCGCTGGACCTTCTTAAAGTTAAACGCATTGATCATGGCGTGCGCGCGCAGGAGGATGTGGAATTGGTCACGAGACTGGTTAAAGAAAATATTCCGCTAACGGTTTGCCCATTGTCCAATCTGAAACTTCGTGTCTTCAATACACTCGAAGAACACAATCTCAAGGAACTTTTGCAAGCAGGTCTGTGCGTGACAATTAATTCTGATGATCCGGCGTATTTTGGTGGTTACATCGGTGAGAACTTCCTGCAAAGCCAGCGGGCATTGAACCTCAGTGCTGATGATATCTACGCGCTGGCAAAAAATGCGTTTACGGCGAGCTTTTTAAGCAACGAGGACAAGGTGCGCTATATCGCCGAACTCGATGCGATTATGGATAAGTAACCCGGCCGTTTTGGCAGCAACGGGTTGCTTACTGGATAAGCCGGACAAAATTGGCTACCTTGCCCGTAGATGAAATAATAATGGAGAACGATGTGCAGAAACTCCTTTGCCTGATTTTCCTGGTCGCCAGTGTTACCGCGACCGCAGACGTTCCATTCGAACCCACCGCCAATGACGAGTTACCGCTTGCGATTACTGGCAACGCAGGACCATTGCAAGGATCGGATGTCGCCTACTACTCCGGCAACGACAAGGCGCTTGGCTACCTGGCTGTGCCAGAAACGCCCGGGCCTCACGGCGCCATCATCCTGATTCACGAGTGGAATGGGCTTGCCGAACGAGTAAAAGAGACTGCCGACTCGTTCGCAGCCGAGGGCTACGTCGCGCTTGCAGCGGATTTATATGGCGGGCAAATCGGCACCACACGTGAAGAAAACCTGGCTCTCATGAATGGTTCCCTTACCGATCCCGACGAGATCATCAATAATCTTAACGCGGCTGTAAGTTTCATTGAGGCTCGATCCGATACGACCGGGAAGGTCGGTGCCATCGGCTGGTGTTACGGTGGTGGCGTCGCTTTGTCATTCGCACTCGGCGGCGAAGAACACGATGCAACAGCAATTTTTTACGGTCGCCTGTTAGACGATCCGGAGGAAATGGAAAAAATTCATCACGAAGTTTACGGTACCTTTGCACGCAATGACTCTGGTATCCCGGTCGACCTCGTGAACTCTTTTGTCAGCGCACTGCGTGCAGCTGGCATTGAGAATGACGTGCATATTTACGATCACATTAACCACGGTTTCTGGTTACATGTTGATCGTGATCCGGAGCTCAATACCGCACCTGCACTGGACGCGTGGCAAAGACTGAAGGCCTACTTCAGCAGAACGATTGGCGGTTAGTCCGGCCCGAGGGTTCGCACAAACCAATCGACTACCATTGTCTTTGTCTCCGGGTGGTGCTCAAAATTTTTGGTGCCATGGGTCACCGTCTTGTATTTGAGAAATCGCGTGTCCGGATGAGTCGGGGTCAGCATCCGCCCCTGGTAAACCTAGAGAGGATCCAGGCGAAGTGTGCTCTGAATTTTCTCGCGTTGTTCAGGATTTACACCAGCCTCATCGGCGTATTCGCGCCAGCGTGCAACAATCGTTCTTACTTCTTCGATAATAGTCTCGGCGCGTCCGCGCTTCATTGAGGCGGCTTTGGCACAAGTTTTGAAGTCATCGAGAACGAAATCATCCCCCTTGCCGTTCAACGTCATCTGGTGGCTTGATGTCCAGGGACCGGAAGGATTGTAACTGTAGGTCATGTCAAATGCCGGCGAGAGCGACCAGTCGCCGCGCTTGTTCATTAGAAAAGCGATGTTTTTGACATGATCGTCCTGATTGCGGCCGACGATATTAAATACGATACGGCGAAATTGCTCCTCTACAGTTTGCATTGGCAATCCAAGTTGGCGAATTGTGAACAGCGCCTGCTCATAGCTGTAAGCACCAGCAAGGTTGAAATCGAAATGCGCCAACGCGCATAACGACTGCATGTGGATTTTCTGACCACCTTCGAGTCGATCAAAGCGGCGAGTCATGAAATGTTTTCGGCCGTTTTCCTCGAAGAGACGACACTCGCTGATGTCGATGCCGCAGTCCGTCGCCATCTTGTAATAGGCGTACTCGATAAGGCCGTAACCTTTCGGGTCCTCAAGCTCCTTGTCTTTGTTCCCTTTTACACCGTCAAACTTAAGCAACCAGTAGTCGAATCCCTTTCCTGCCGCAACCTGTCCGGAACGAACCTCGTTCGTCATTGAATTCCAGGCGATAACCGCTTTTGCTCGCGCACCGCCTGCCGAAGTTCCGACTCTTAGAATACCGGTCAACGCCTGCTTGCGGGACTGCGTCTCGAATGACGCCTTAAGGTCGTTCCGATTTGTCAAAATGTCGGACGCAAGATCTACCAGTTGATTAATCTGTATTTTCCGTGCCTGGCTTACCTTCGGTCCAATCTCGGGAGAGAACTCCAATGCGCCCATACCGCGCTGCCCGGTGTAACAAAGCCGTTCAATCGCATTAAATGAATCTGGCTTGCGGTTCTGGGTAGCCAGCCAGGTATCGATCAACGCATTGCCAAATTTATCCGGAAGCGAATCTGCCAGAAATCCTGGCAGGCCGTAATAGGTTTGTCTGGACAATTCGGGAAAGGCGAAAACGCGAGAAGAGAGGGGCATTGTCAAAGGGGATACTTCAATGCCACTTCTTGCGAACGCCGGATCATATTCGAAAGTTGCAACACGATCGCCCTCCTCCAATGCAACCGCGCCGATTGTTCGCCCCCACAACCTGACTTTCGCACCCTGGCTCATTCCGGATCATTCCAGGTCCATGGCTCATCAGAGGACTCGCTACTATGAGATGGAGATGCCCGCTTCCTCACTTTCGCTTTGCGCTTGACCACATCCATGGGTCGCGGCCGGACTTCCGGAATGATGCGATCAAGTTTCGGTATCAGTTCCAGCACGCGAAAGATTCGTATGACATTGAGCATTTGTATTGACGCCCCACTCTCCAACCGCTCGATAGTCCGCTTCGCAACGCCGGCTTGATCCGCCAGTTGCGCCTGCGTCAGCTGAAAATCGATCCGGCGGCTGGCAAACCGCTCGCCTATCTCTGCAAGAACGATATCGTCCGACAACAATTCGGTTAATTTCATATTCGTCACTCTTGGCGATTTAACTGATCTTTCTAACTTATCTCGTCATGATTGGCGAATTATATGCTAAGCATGCTATATATACAATTCGTCGTTTTAGGCGATTAATGATCTATTTTACTAATTTTTCGCCTTATTTGACGAGTTTGACTATGTTTGCTGTAAGGATCAATTGAGGAATCAACCGGAACGATGACTTTGATCGCCTCGGCCTGTTACCGCCGAATCCGGCCAGTCGATACTCTTATCGTGATGTGAGGACACCGGTCATCCGTGCGTGTATCAGCTGTAGATTTTTTTCATCAGCGGGGTCATTTTGCGCATGCCGACCATGGCCATGGTCGTTAGCATGCCGGCCAGCCACAGGTCCGGGATCTTTGTGCGCGGTCCGAGCCATTCCTGGCGTAACCGACCTGCAGTGTGATCGAGACCGTACAGCTCACCATGCTGGTAGCCGCTGAACCATTCAGTCGAAACCGGTGTTGAAACTTCGTCGTAATCTACCTTGCCTTTCAATGGCAAGTAACTGCGGACAGCCATCAATCATCCATGACGAATCTCAAATCAAAACACAGTGTTTATGCTGCATTCCATAGCCATCGTAAACCTCCGAGAGATTCGGGGTCGGCCGCTATGGATTTGCGATCAATCTGCGGTAAGCAGGTTGTAGTCGACAGTTTTCGAGCCTGACTCAAGCACGACATCGCGCACTCTCAGGCCGAACTCACGGGCAATCAGGACCGCAGCTGCGTCTGCCTGACTGGCACTTCTAAAACCCTCACCGACAATCATCTTTTGTCCGCTGCTGTCGATGGCGGAGATCGAATAGTTCAATACGTGCTTGCCGCCAGACTGGGAACTCGATGAGACTTTCTTCTTGAAGCGAACAAAATCGGCACGTCGCATTCGCATGCGTTTTACGGGTACGCCGAGAATTCGGCGTACCGTCCTGATATCGCTGCCGGCCTGCACAACTGCAAGCGAATTAAGAACAAAGTACAGGGCAGAGACCACGATCAGCAAGCCTACTCCACCGAATATGCTGCCCATGAACAGGTGGCCTTCATTACTGATCAGGTACCAGCCGGCGCCCGAGAACAATGTACCAAACAGAAATCCACCTAAGCCAGCCAGGAGGTTGCGCCCCATTGGAAAACGCATGGCGCGGCCGCCTGTCTCATAGCTCAGGTTGACCACCTTTTCAACTGCCTGAACATCAATATGACTTTGCTCGCTGCGGGCCTGTTCGAGGGATATTTCGGATAAGTGTGCCGACTCCTCATGTGTCGCATAAACAGGTAATTCATAATCCCGATCGATATCGACACCGGCCAGGTCAGCTTTGAGATTCAGGCGCCAGATGTAATACGAATCTTCACTCTGATCAGCATCGGATTCATCGAGACCCTCTGGTACTGCAAAGCGAAAGCTGAGTCGTGTTCCTTTTGCACCAGTCGAGGTATGTGCGATCTGTACGTCCTGCCACTCTGCGCTTTCGTTGCGACTGCGGTTCTTACCGCTACCGGAAATGTAGCTGTGCAGGTTTGTCAGTGTCAGGGAAAACTTCGCGTTCGGGTTATACGGCAGGTTCACCTCAATGGTGCCACCGACGTGCCCGCCGATGGATCCTGGAAAAGGGTCGAGTGCGACCGGTGCCGGGCCGAAACGTTTCCATTCGAGCGTACGCCGCACGGCCCAGACTATGAGCGCAGCGCCGACTATTGGAAATAACAGGCCAAGCAACGCTGGGTAGTTATTTTTTTCGATCACTTCCCGGTAGATGACAAAAGGCAGCGGTGCCGAGATCAGATTCCAGAATGTGGCAATGCCCCAGGTCACATACATCGCCAGCTTCGAATTTGATTTCAGGATATTGATTTGCCAATCGTCGTTAACAAGCCAGGGTTTATCGATGTATTCGGGGGCCGACAAATCTTTCTCTTTCGGCGCACGAAAAGCGAAAATAATCAGGCCCAGGCCGGCGCCGCCGAATACAAACAGGAACATCGATTTGAAACCGATCAGTCCCCAACGTAATGAACGATCAACTACGGCGTCGGCCGGCGCATCCGGATTAACGTAAACGAGAATGTCCTCACCGCGGTTCATCGCGCCACTTAACCGGTTGCCGAGGTCTGTCTGGTAGTCGCCTATGTTGTCCGCCCCACCAGCAATAGCGACACGATTGTTTGTGTAATATTGCCCGCCATAGCGGTAGGTGTACTCGGCGTACGCTTCATAAGTATCCGAATCGTCCCCTGAATATCGCTCGTACCCGGCACGCGACAGTTTTGCATCGACCTGTACCCATTGATGCATCTGCCAGGATTCGACAATGTTGGAGCCGACCGACCAGGTCATCCAGAGGCCAACGCCAAAGAAAGGGAGTGCGAACAAGAAAAGAACCCGTTTTCCTTTCATCACCAAATACCCTCCGATAGCACGCCGTCACCGTCTTGTCACAACGTAGCAACTATGGGTCATTCGGGATGTGAGGGCGGTCTCAGTACGATATGCGGCGTATATCTCCTGATCGAATATCGCGCGCTTAATGCAACGCGGGGCCCATGCGTACACCTTCTGCGTCACGGAGAGCGATGAGGACTGCACTGCCTTCGTCGTCCACACGAATTTCGCCGAAACGAGCGCCGCTGTATGTTTGCCACTGCCCCTCTTCGAAGAAGAAAGCATCGCTGGCGAGACGAACTGATTCGCCACGTTTACGGAACTGTAATAAATGCTGCCCTGGCGTCATCGATTGGCCTTTATAGAGAGCAACAAATACCGCTTCTTCATTGTTGCGTAGCGAAACAATGACACTGCCATCGTTGGTATCAGTTTCATCCGCTGCTGCGGCCACCTCGCGAGCCATCGAGTATCGCAGTGCCATGTAGTCGCCCTGCATGAGGGAGCGTGGATCGCGCGGTGCGATACGCAGTAACATCGTCGTACCCTCACTAATGATGCGTTCTTTGCCGGCAATCTCGATGTTAATGAAGCCGAGAATGATCACCGCCATCACGCCCGTTATGATCAGGCGCATTTGCTCCGACAAGTTGAGCCGCTTATTGAACATTTGCCGGTACTCCATCTGCTTGCGCCACGACTTTCAGTATCAGCCAACGCGCCAGCAAGACTGCCGCTCCGGTGGCCACCAGTGTGATGGACTTTGTCAGCATGGTTATCTGAATGCCATAAAAATAAGTGCTGAGAAAAACCACAAGAAACGTAATGCCGGCACCGATGAAGACGCGGTTTCCGGAGCTCGCGCCAAGCATGACGACAATCAGTGCCAGCAATAGCCCGGGTGCTGCCCAGGCTGCGGCAATCACAACGACCATCAGTCCGTACATTACAGGTATCACGGTCTTTTGCTTACCCTCAAGAAACTGCGACCAGACGTCTGAACCCAGGTAGAGAAACGACGCACCCAGCAATATCGTTGAAACCCACGGTCGCGGATAGAATGCATAATCAACATCCAGCGCCGGCAGTAAATAGACCGTCGACAACAGCAGGAAGCCAAACGCACTTAACATCATTCCGGTCATGAGTGGTCGTACCAGGGCACCCCTGCCGCTTGCCGCGAATTTCGGCTGCTGTTTGTAAAGAATTATTAACAGGGCGGCGAAAACTGGTCCAAGTACCGGCACTATGGAATTCAGTTCATGCACATAAAGAAGAATCGTTAACGCGCTGGTGGCAAACATCACCGACAACACGCGATGAATGCGATCCGGGAAAATAACGAACAGGACACTGCTCATGATCACTATGATGCTTAGTAACGCGTCGTAATTTCCACTCAACTTGTACTCAGTGATGCCGTAAAGAAACAAGCCTTGCCCGGCAAGACTGGCAGCGAGCGCGCACTGCACAATAAAGTCTGCAGAAGAACGCTGACGAAAAATTACAGCAGCGACGATCATGCCCAGACCGATAACACTATAACCACCTTCCAGGGCCAGGCTTAGTCCAATCACGAAACCGATAAGCAAGAGACTCGCAAGCCATGCGCCAAAGCCAACCATTGCGCGAATAAACCAGGGCTGCACCGCGTGCATGGAATCGATCAAACTGGCCGCACGATCGCCTGCCTCAACCGGCACGAGATTTTCAGATCTCAGGCCGGTGAGTACGTCCTCAAGGGAAACGCTTGCGTCACTCAAGATTCATCTCCCATCGTTTCGCGATGGCCCGCAGCCAGTACGCAGCGCCGGCGACCAGCCCAATTAATAAAATCGCCAGGAATAACAGACTGCCGATGTCTCTGAACATAAAGCGAACAGACAGTGACATGATCACCATGATTGCGCCAAAGAGGCAGAGAGTGAGAATGAAAAGGTCGAGTCGGCGAAACTGGTAGAAGTAGAGACAGAACACGAATGAAACGCCGAATATTAGTGGTGAGATAAAACCGAGCCCGGCGGTTTCCCCGAAACTTGCGGCTATGATCATTATTAATGTCGGTATCAGCACTGTGCTTAGTGCGCCGAATGCGATCACACGCGGATACCAGCGGCCCTGCATCCAGCTATTGCCACGACCCGCCGCTGTCTCCCAGGCCAGTAACGCGATTGCATTTAATGCGAAAACATAACTGCCCATGGTCGAATCAAGCATCAGCGTGCCAAGCCAGACTAACGGGCCAAGTAGCTGCGACAGTTGCCACCAGCCGTCGGGCGGATCGATCACCTGCGTCCAGTACATGATGAAACCGAGGTTCAGGAGTACCTGCAAAAGCATCCACAGGCCTGCTTGCCGGCCAATAACTACCCACGGCAGGATCAACACAGCCCAGCCAAGAAACAGGCCATAGGGATCGGCGCCGGTTTGATAGGTCTGGCCAAACACAGCCAGCAGCACGCCGACCAGGAATGCGCCGGCGAACAGGCTGGCGCGACCGCCGATCGAATCGATACCGAGTCGCCACGCCAAAACCACGTTGGCGGCGATACCGAACTGGATCAGTGCAAATTTCGACAGGTGACTGAGATCGGCCCAGTTCCAGGCGAAGAATGCCGTGACGCCGGCGACGATTAGTAGTGCGCCGATAGCGGTCAGGAAGTGGTCGATGTAGCGGCGCCAATCATTGCTGTCCGGGGACAGCCCGGCTATTTCGAGGGCGCGGCGATAGGCCGTTTCGTCCAGGCGTAGTGCAATGGCCAGTTCGTGGATATTGGCGTGGCTTGCTGTTGTGCCTGGATGGGCCATGACTACTCCCTGGTGATGGGGTGTAGGCTATCTTATTGTTGTTGGGGTTGGGGTTGTTTGGCGCACACTTTTTGGAGCTACGCTAACTCGCCCGCTGGGCGTCGTTATTTCGCCCGCTGGGCGGGCTCCTACAGGTGCTTTCGTTGTCTGGCGTTGGTTTAGCCGTAGATTTTTTTCATTAGAGGGGTCATTTTGCGCATGCCGACCATGGCCATGGTCGTTAGCATGCCGGCCATCATCGCGCCGGTGACGCCGCAGGTGAGTACGTCCTGCCCGGTCAGCCACAGGCCCGGGATTTTTGTGCGCGGTCCGAGCCATTCCTGGCGTAACCGACCTGCGGTGTGATCAAGACCATACAGCTCGCCGTGCTGATAGCCGCTGAACCATTCTGTCGAAACCGGTGTTGAAACTTCGTAGTAATCTACCTTGCCTTTTAATTGCGGGAGTTTTTCGTACAGGTGTTGCATCAGGCGCTCACCGAGTTGCGCTTTGAATGTTTCGTACTCCTCGCCACGTTTGCCCCAGGTCGTACCTTGCCATTGTTCAAACCATGCGAAGGGCGCGGGTGCGACGATTTCAATGGTTGCCGTGCCGGGATGTCGGTTTTCGTAGTCGGGATCTTTGGCCGACGGGAACGAGATGTAGACGACCGGGAACGGGGCGTCTTTGTCCTGCAAAAATCTATCAAGCGCCGCATCGTAATCGTTACCTGGGTAAATCCAGAAATTGGTTTTTGGCAGGCCAAGCTGTTGCGCAGTTTCTTTGAGGCCGATGTATACACCAAGATGAGCCATGCTTGGCCGTACTGTCTCCAGCAAGTTTTCGTAACCCGACTCCTCGACTACATCCGTCGGCAATAGCCCACTGAATGTATTGCCAATACCGGCCGAGGAAATGACACAGGGACAATCGATATGATGGCCGTCGTCCATCTCGACGCCACTTACTTCACCATCTTCGAGAAGAATGCGTTTCACTTTCGCATAGGTAAAAACTTCACCGCCGGCTTCTTGTATTTTCGGGATAATACTTTCGGCAATGCGCCAACTGCCGCCAATCGGGTAATAACCGCCATACATATAATGTCGCGCGATCATCGCGTGCACCATGAATGCCGATCGTTTTGGCGGCAAGCCCATATCACCCCACTGACCACACAGGACAGCAATCAGGTCCTGATCATCGGTCAGTTCGCTCAGGACTTCGTAAGTATTGCGATACATATTGGCGGGAGTGCGCCATTTCAATAATGGTGCACCCAGTGTGCGCTGCCATGGCTTCAATACGCGGCCCATGCTGTGCGTCGATATTGCCCCACCCACTTCTGCGAGTAACTCCAGGTAACGATCGATCGCCTGCTCTTCTTTTGGGAAACTTGCCACGAGATTGTCGCGAAAAGCCTGCTTGCCGGCGATCGCGTTGAACACTTTGTCACCAATATAGAACCGATCATATTCGGCGTCCATTGGCGCCCATTCGAGCTTGCCGCCGGACAAAAAGTCGAACATGCGCCGGCTGCGTGTTTTGCTGCCAACATCGCCAATGTAGTGAACACCGACATCCCATTCATAACCGTTGCGGTTGTAAGAATGCGTATAGCCGCCGGCCGTGTAATGCTGTTCAAGTACGCAGACCTTCCAGCCAAGCTCGCTGAGGAGCGCTGCGTTTGTCAGCCCACCCATGCCGGAGCCTATGACTATGGCGTCATATTGCGCCGCGAGCCGATTTGGGCGATAGCGATAGCCGATACGCAAAGTACTGGGTGTTTTCTTGGCAGACATAGTTGCAATGAGGCCCGAGGATGCCGACACGCGCTACAGTAATCTGTGAGGCCGCACATTGCGAGCGGCAACCCATCCCCATCCAGAGGCATCTATGTAAGGTGTGCTTTTCAGCAACCCTGAACAATATGTCCTATTCTGTATCGAATACCGGTAATAAAACCTCGCTTTCCACGAAGGAATATTGATGTCAAAACTCCGCATCCTGCAGATCGCAATCTGCTTTACCGCCTCATTCGCCCTCCTCAGCGGCTGTTCGAAGTCCGAAACGCCTTCTGCAGCGCCAGATTCCTCAGCGGAAGCGGCTGCAGACATAAGCGATTCGGCTCCTGTCGGCCAATTGGGCAACACCGTCGTTCCCAATCATTATCGTCTGGCGCTCCGCATTGATCCTTCTCAGGACCGCTATTCCGGCACGGTCGCCATCGACATCGCGATCAATGCGCCTGGCGAGCGTATCTGGTTACACGGCAAGGACCTGGACGTCTCTGAGGTCTACCTGGAGGATGGCGAAGCACAGCGCATCGATGCGAGCTATGAACAACATCTGGATTCCGGCGTCGCTCTGGTAACACTCGCACGAGCGGTCGAAGCAGGCCCTGCGACACTGCGCTTTACTTACAGCGCAGCCTTTAACACAGCCGCTAACGCACTGTTCAAAGTCGATCGTGACGGAGAGTCCTATTCCGTCACGCAGTTTGAACCGACCGCTGCGCGCAAAGCATTTCCAGGATTCGATGAGCCCGGTTTCAAGGTACCGTTCGATTTGTCGGTTATCGCACGTGCTGACGATGTCGTGATAACGACGACACCGGAAGCATCTGTTGAAACATTGGACGACGGATTCGTGAAGCATATTTTCGAGACGACGAGACCTATGCCGACCTATTTGCTCGCGTTCGCGGTAGGCCCCTATGACCTTGTTGACTACGGCATGATTCCACCAAACTCGATACGTGACCGTGAGGTTCACCTTCGCGGTATTGCTGCCAAAGGTCTTGGTGAGCGCCTGCAGTACGCACTAAAGAACACGGATGGGCTGCTATCTGTGCTTGAAGAATACTTCGGTACGCCCTACCCCTACAAAAAGCTGGATCTCATCGCAATGCCGCAAAGCTTCGGTGGCGCAATGGAAAATATCGGCGCCATTACCTATGACGAATATCTCTTGCTCATGGACGAAGATTCACCAATCAACCAGCGGCGCGCATACACGGTCGTTCACGCCCATGAAATGGCGCACATGTGGTTTGGCAATCTGGTGACCCCCAGCTGGTGGAACGACATCTGGCTCAATGAATCATTCGCTAGCTGGATGATGAACAAGGCGGCGCACGACTACTGGCCCGAGGGGGAATTCGATCGGGAAACGCTAAAGGGTGCACTCAGTGCGATGTCGAATGACTCGCTGGCAGCCGCAAGACAAATTCGTGAGCCTATAGACAGCAACGAAATGATTGCTGGCGCTTTCGATGGCATTACCTATCAGAAAGGCGGCGGTGTTCTGGCAATGCTGGAACGTTATGTCGGTGAGGATCGGTTCCAGGCGGGAATTCGATTGCACATGGACCGTAATCAAGACAAAACCGCAACGGCTGAAGATTTTATCGCGTCTGTCGCCGAAGGTTCGGAACGTGCTGAAATTGAGACGGCCTTCAAGTCATACATTGAGCAACCCGGCGTCCCGCTACTTTCGGTAAACCTTAACTGTGCGGACGAAAAGAATCCGCTTCTCGAGGTTTCCCAGAGCAGATACGCACCGCTCGGCTCGGCTATCGATCCTGATGCAAGTGAATGGCATATCCCCATGTGCGTAGCTTTCACCGCCGATGGTAAACGAAAAAGTACCTGCACCTTGCTCAGCGGCAAGCAACAGACGATCAAACTCGATGCCGAGAGCTGTCCGAGCCAGGTCCTGCCCAACGCTGATGGAACCGGCTACTACCGCTTCGCCATGGATGACGCCAGCTGGCAGGGCCTGATCGCAGGCTCCGCAGATCTGCCACCCGCAGAAGCACTGGTCGTTGCTGACAGCCTGGATGCAGCATTGCGGGCGGATGCAATAACTGCCGAGGCTTACGTCAGCGGCATGGCGAAACTCATTGAACACGACACCTGGGATGTCGCAAGTGCAGCGATGGCTAATTTTGAAGCCATTACCGGGGTCGTTGGCGCCAGCCAGCTCGAACCGCTGCAAAATTCATTTCGGGACATTGTGCATCCTCGCTATGTAAAGCTGACTGACAAGACGGATCCGGGCTCCAGTATATTGCGACAGCGGATGCAACGATTCCTGATTGTCATTGCGAAAGATGAGGCCATGAGAGCGCCACTGGCCGAGCAGGCCGCGGCAAGTATCGGACTGAATGGCGAACCCGATCCAGGCGCCGCACCAGCCAGCGAGCTTGAAACCGTTTTCAGTATCGGCGTACAGGACATCGGGGAGCCGTTTTTCAATTTGTTGCTCAAACAGGCAATAACGTCGCAAGACCCGGCATTCCGTGGTTCCGCGACCGGCGCCCTGGCGCGTGTCGAGGACCCTGAGCTGGTTAAGAAATTACAAGTGGCACTGATGGCCGGAGAATTCAAAGGTACAGAGGCGCTGGGCATCATAGCCAGGCAGATGGTTCGTCCGGCCACCACGGACCTGACGTATGCCTGGATCAGGGCAAACGATGACGCCATTATCCAGAGAATCCCGGAGTCATTCAGGTCCAGGGTATTGCCGTCGTTGGGAAGTTCTTTTTGTACTGCCGAACGCGCTGATGACTGGCAGGCTTTCGTTACTTCCCATGCAGACGATTTGCCTGGATACGAAAGGCCACTTGCGCAGGCGGTAGAGAATGCAAGATTGTGTGCGGCATTGCGAGAGACAAAGGGTGCTGAGCTGGTCGCTGCATTCGAAAATCACAAGTAATCTACCTGAATAACCGCATAATCGAATAACTGGGGTCGAACCGAGGTTTCGAAAACCTCGGTTCGACCCCGATTTCGTGCCTGGATACGAAAGGCCTCTTGCAGAGGCGGTAGAGAGTGCAAGATTGTGTGCGGCATTGCGCGAGACAAAGGGTGCTGAGCTGGTCGCTGCATTCGGAAATCACAATTAATTTACCTGCATAACCGAATAACCGGGGTCGAACCGAGGTTTTGAAAACCTCGGTTCGACCCCGGTTTCACTCGATTTCACGACTCCGGTTTCACTGCGTTTCAGAATTACAATTAGACTCTAAATGGAGCCGAGGTAATCGGTTTCATTGCGCGATCGTCGTGCTTCGTGCACATCACAAACCCAACCGGTCGATAAACCGGTGCCAGTGAATTATCGCCGGCATGAACCATGGCGTGCCGGTATACAGCGGCCGAGTTTCAAAAGGCAGGTCGTCAAAAGCCGTGTCGCCCTCGCCATCGTCAAGAATTTTGTGGCCAAGTTTGTCACCGAAGAATGTTGATCGAGCTACGCCGGAACCGCAGTAACCCATCGCGTAAAAAAGACCATCCTGCTCGCCGAGATGTGGTGCGTGATCGAAGGTATAAGCAACCAGTCCCGACCAGACATGGCTGATGCGGGTTTTATCAAGCTGCGGAAAAATGTCGACCAGGAAACGACGCAAGTCACGAGCATTCGCATCAGGCCTGTCGCCCGGACCAGCGGCGCGACCACCAAAGAGGATGCGCTTGCCATCTGGCGACGGCCGATAGTAGGCCATCACACGACGACTGTCTCCGTACATGCGCCGCGTTGGCATTAATTGCTGCATGAGGTCCTGCGCCAGCTCCTCCGTCGCAATCATCGCGCTGCGAATTGGCAGTAACCTGCGCCTGAACCAGGGCGTAACGTTGCCGGTGTAGCCATTGGTGCAGATAGCAACCTGTCCCGCCGTAACGGTCCCGCGCGAGGTCGACACACGAAAACCATCGCCATTGGGACTCCGTTGCAGACCGGTAACCCTTGTCGCCGGCGCAACCTGTGCTCCCGCGGCGCGGACAGCTTTGATCAGGCCGTCGTGATATTTAGCCGGATGCAATCCACCATCGTTGTGGTAATACACGCCACCATGAAAATAATCCGAACCGATTTCCTCACGCATGCGGGCTGCTGGAATCATTTCCGCCTCGAGCCCTGCCTCTTCGACCAGAGGTTCCAGATCTCGAGACATCTGTTCGTAGTGTTCAGGTCGTGATGCACAGCGAAATCGGCCACTACGATAGAAATCGCAATCGATGTTCTCATCTTCGATAAGCGCAGCGACGCCATCAATGAAACCGATGCTCTCCCGCAAGATGGCATGCGTGCGATCCGCCCCGTAACAAGCCTTGAGCCCGGCCACGCCAAGTTTATGAAAGCTCGGACCGAGCATGCCGCCATTACGTGTGCTGGCGCCGTAGCCAATGTAGTCCGACTCACAAACGAGCACTGATTTTCCCGCCTTCGCAAGAACTCGCGCCGCGCAAAGGCCACTGAAGCCGCCACCAACGATCAGCACATCTACCTGCGCAGGAAGCTCCGGTGGGGTTTCATCCTGGCGCGGTGCCTCGTCCCACCAGTAGGGCTCCTTTTGCATACCTGCCAACATCAAGGACATTCAGAAATTCCGTAATTGTTCGGATCGTTCACGCAAATATATTTACCGAGTGTTACTGATTCATCAGTCCAGCTACTGCGGGGTGGTCTTCCGGATATTTGCTTGCACGGAAAAACATATGTTGTGATGAGTACTATCAACAGCATCAAGCGGTGATCTTGTGCGTGCATAGCTCCCCCATGAGTTCTTCTTGTTTTTTCGGACGATTGCCCCGTGATGAAATTTACAGGGTGGATAGTGGATTTACAATGTGACCGGCCTGACAACCTTTTGCATCACCGCGAATCTGACATCACGGCGTGTTCGAACGAACTGCTCCCAATACGGCAAGCGTTTAATTAAACAGGCATCGCCTAATTTTCAGACCCTCGCCTAACCGGATCCTTTCAGTATATTAAGGCAGTAGTGAATAACCATCGGCCTGCAAAACCGTCAACATGGTCATCGCTGATAGGCCTACTTTAACCGGGCTAATTAAATCATCTTTTTCGAAACCGCGAAAATGCATTGACTGACCGCAGGCATAGAACCTGACGCCTGCCGCATCAAGCTTCTGTATCAGGTCTCGGTTCGGATTGCTGGTTTGGTATCGGGACTCGTATGCTGCATCAGAAAGTGCGCCTTTCAAAGCATTGCCGTGCAACACAACCGCGATATCCATATTCTTAAGCGGGACACCATTTCTGCCATGCATGTTCAGATATCTCGCAACACTAACGAGTTCCGGGTTGAGCGAATCGACCTCACCGGGATAGGCACCAGCATCGAAAACGGCCCGGAATGTAAAATCTTCCGGCAGAGCCACATCCCGGTACTCAATCGGATAGGTAGGGCCATACTCCTCAATGATCGGCCCCATTGATGGTTCATCGGCAAACAATGGAGTTGCACCCAGTGCGAAGAAAAGAATGAGAATCGATTTAACTGTCATACCGTGTACTCCAGCCCGCATGAATTGAGACCAGCAGATAGTCTGCAGGCAATTGTGCCAAGTACCAACCCTGCAATACGTACAATGCAAATACGCCGCCTGGTTGATGCCTGACTTCGAGAAGTACGACGATTCTCCGTGATATCGGCTTGTATGGCGAATCGTCAGGCAGTGTAATATGGGCCGTCACACGCAGAACCCGACCAAATAACTATAAGAATGAATAATGAGGTAGCAGGTTCTTGAATTCGGTACCGCCCACAATTGTCAACAGCGCAAGCGCGTCTCATCTCTGCGCGCTGCTGGTATTGCTCCTGTCCGGCCTCGCGCACGGCCAGGAGCAAGCTGCGAAACCTGCAACCGAAACACCAGCAAAAGCGCCGCTCGCTGAGGAAAGACAGCGCGAGCGACCCATGAATACTCAGCCTTCGCTGGCCAGCGTAGAAAAATGGGAAAGTCGCGTCGATGACCTCATCGAAAAAATTATCATTCTGCAAAAAGATGCGTTTGATGCCAATGATTTGTACCTGGAACTGGATAACGAATTGCAGGCCGGGATCAAATTCCTGAACAATAGCCTGAAGGGTGCCAAATCTCCGCAGGATAATGTTAAGGCAACCGCGTTACCGGGCGGAATGCGTACGATCGATGACCTCGATGAGAGCGTTGAAGCAATGTACGCAGCGCGGCTGCGCCTGATCGAATATATAACGCCAGCCCTGTATCTTGAGGTGACAGCGACCGACGTAATGGGTGTCCGGCAGCTGACACTGGAGTTCGCCTACATCTGGCAGCAAATACGATTCCAGGCGCTGAACATTCCGGCCGCCACGCGCAACCTGGCGCGTCGCATTCGTATCGCACCGCTGCCTGTTATATGGCGATTCCTGGAATTCATACTGGCAATCGCGGTGTTTCGCTGGTGGAGCCGCTGGTTTCCGGAGACATTGCGCCGCACCCGCGCGTCTTTGCTGGAGATACGACCAAGATCTCTGGCAGTGCTGAGACGGGTCAGGATTGTCTGGTATCTGGAACAACTACGGCGGCCGCTCGAATGGTTACTCCTGTTCCATGTCTTCTTCACATTGATTGACATGCCCGGCCTCAATTTCATCATGGGAATCGTCGACATTATCGTGCGCTGGATTTTGCTTGGCTGGTTCTCTGTGTCGCTGCTGAATGCTGTGGCGGCACGCAGCGACGCAGGTATGGCCGCCGAGAACGCCAGACTGCGACTACGTTCGCTGCGCCTCGTCATTACCTGGCTGGTATTGCTGGGACTCGGACTTAGTCTTGCTGAAAACCTCGCCGGTGTCGCTACCCTGCACACCTGGGTCTGGCGTTTGTTCCAGATTCTTGCACTACCTGTTCTCATTGTCCTGTTGTCATGGTGGCGCAAGTCGATATTCTCTCGATTGGAGCGTGAGCAGGAGAGCACGGAGTCACTTGATGACCTTTTAAAACACCGCAAGGGTTTGCGTAGCTACAGCAGTGCGGCAAGTGGTGCCATCTGGCTGATGGCCAATGGCCTGCGCAGGCGATTGACACGAAGCTTCCTGCGATTCGGGGCAGACCAGGGGTTAACCGGTAGCCTGGGAAGCGGCCAAACCGAGCCGGCTGGTGAGGCGAGCAATTCTGAATCGCCTCTCCCCCTTGCGGATTCAGTGCGCGAGCAATTACTGGGCAGGGGTGAATTCTACGACCGATATGCAAGGCCTGAACGACGCAGACTCGTTCAGCGCATCAAGGGACATCGTAGCGGCATCGTTGCAATCTCCGGAGAGCGCGGTATCGGCAAGAGCACTTTCCTGGAATACGTCCAGGAATCTTCGGACGGCAATATGATTCTGCTCGACTGTATCAACGGCGAATTCGCAGAACTTGAGCGGAGCCTCGGTCAGGCGCTCGGCATCAAGCGTATCAATTCCGCTCACGTAACGGATAAGCTTAATGAGTCCGGCATTAAGACCATCGGCATCGACAATATGCATCGTCTCGTACGGCCCGTTATCGGTGGGCAAAAAGAGCTGGTTAAGCTGACAGATCTTATTGAAAATGTTCCGGCAGACGTACTCTGGGTAATTTCCGTTGATCGTTTCGCGTGGCAATTCCTGCGCCGGGCCAGAGCAGACCAGTCGGCTATTAACGAAGTGATCGAACTACCCGCATGGACGGAGGAACAGCTAAAGGATCTGTTCAAGCTACGTAATGTTGAAGCCGGAATTGAACCGAATTTCAGTAACGTCAAGATACCGAATGAATATGTCGAGACGACACTTGAAACAGCCCTGGAACGGAACAAGGCCGGATTCTATCGAATGATCTGGACCTTATCGGGCGGTAATCCTTCGGTTGCAATGCAAATTTGGGCGGATAGTCTTTGTCCCGACGAAGAAGGTCACCTTTTCGTCACTATCCCGGCTCGACCACAATCTCGAGACCTGGAACACGCCTCGCAAAATATCCTGCTGGTCCTGCGCGCCATCGCACAGTCCGAAGTGATCTCGCAGGCGGATATTGCAGACAACCTCAGGCTGCCAACGGGCGCTGTCAGCAGCGCAATGCACTACGCCATGTCACGTGGGTGGATAGAGGAAACCGCGGCCGGCTACAGACTTTCGTGGGAATGGTTCCGCACCATCACAGGCGTTCTCGCACGGCAGAATCTTCTTGCACGCTAGCAACTGGCAATAGAAATGAGAATACCGAGAAAAATACTCGCCACCATTGTCGCACCCGTCGTGTTCGCATTAACAGCACCTGCGACTGGTCAGGATCTCAATGCAGCACCGGAAGTCAGCGAAGTAGCACTCTTGTCGCAGATCATTAACTGGACCGGAATCGTACAGGCAATCATCGTCATATTTATCGCCTGGTTGCTGCTTCGGTTCGTAGACCGCATCGTGGACAACCTGGGCAAGTCAATTGCCGAAAGGCGATTGTTATTGCAACGACTTAACGCCTTTTTCCATTTTTTCGTCTACTTCGTGACAGTTGCGATTATCGTACTGGTCAGCTTCGAGTTCAGCCCACAGACGCTCGCCGTAATCGGCGGCGCCAGTGTCGTCGCTGTAGGCTTTGCAACCCGGGACTTGCTGGCATCACTCGTGGCCGGCGTCCTGATCATCTTCGATCGGCCGTTTCAGATCGGCGATCGAGTGAAATTTGGCGGGGAGTACGGCGATATCCTGAAAATCGGTCCGCGCTCAGTAAAGCTCAGAACACTGGATGACAGCACGGTTACTATTCCAAATAACCTCTTCCTCAGCGAAGTTGTTTCGAGCAGCAATTCCGGCCAGCTGGACATGCAGACCGTTGTTGATTTTTACATCGGCCTGGATCAGGACGTCCATCGCGCCCGCGACCTGATAAGAGAGGCCGCTGCGACGAGTCGTTACATTTACCTGCCGAAACCCATTGACGTCCGCGCAGCACAGAAACCGCTGGATGGCTGCGTTTCAATGCACATGCGGCTAAAAGCGTACGTTCTCGACACCAAATACGAAAAAGATTTCGAAACTGACGTCACGCTGCGAGTGCATCGGGCGTTTTCAGATCATGACATCCTGCCACCCCTCATCTTGCAGCGAAATATCGACTAGCTACAGAACGAACGGAGATTCGTCTTCTGGTGTAACCAATGCTCTGCTCACCGCCTATAAGTCAGAAACGAGTTGTTTGCACGACCTGACACGGCTGCATTTTCACAGGTGACCCTTAGATGAACACGCTTCTCAAGACAAACAGGTACACGGTTGTGCCGGTATTCGCATTCTTTGCAGCGAGTGTCGCAATTGGCGCGACCAATCACGCTGCCATCCTCCAGGAAGCCGCGCAGGCGATGGATGATGACTACATGCAGGCGTGGGCGTACACCGAAACAAGTATCGAATCTGAAGAACATACTGTCGGTCGTTATGATCCGCGCCTGCCCGTGGGCGAGCGATGGCAACTTTTGTCGTTGAACGACAGGCAGCCGACGACGCAGGAAATTGCTGACTACGCGGAGGGAAAAACAGGTGACAACGGTTCATCATCTGCCGACAAAGGGGACCACGACGTCGACGACATTGCCGAATCGAACAGCCTGAGACTCATAGAGGAAACCGATGACTACTGGCTCTACAGTTTCACTCCGGTCGAGGACGACGACGAAGAGGAATTCATGAAACACGTGGATGCCACAATGAAAATCATCAAGGACGGACCGTATATTGAATACATTGACATGCACAGCAACAAACCCTTCAAGCCGCAATTCGGTGTGAAAGTGAAAGAGTTTGTGACGCGACTACAATTTGGCCGGGCGTCCGACGATGGTCCGGTTGTGCCACTGTCAGTAGATGTCAGGATCAAGGCACGGGCGTTTCTTGCGCTTGGAATTGATGAAATGATGTCGGTTTCTTTCAGTGACTATGAGTACGTCGGCAATTGAGCATCGTCTCGCAGCAACCCCCTGGCACAAAGCCTGACTAGGTATATTTGCTCATATCCCTGTACCGCAGCAGGTGTAAAGTCACCCTGCGGAACTACATATCAGGGGGGAGCACGCAATGGGACAGGATTCACAACAAGACTCGAAGTCGAGCACACTCACAAAAGATAAGATTACTCGACGTACTTTGCTGGCGGGCGCTGCTGCCGGACTGGGCACAGTAATGATACGCGGCGATGCCAAAGCGGCAGCCGCTACTGCGACCTCCGCTTCAGGCGATGAGCGACGACTGGTCAGCGATCTTGGCGAGCGCTCACCTTATGAAAAACCACGGCGACTCGTTGGCAATGTTCTGCCCTCTTCCGCCTCGAAGACACCATTGCAAGACCTGGATGGCATCATTACCCCATCTGACCTCCACTATGAGCGACACCACACCGGTGTGCCAACCATCGATCCTGAGAAATACACACTTCGGGTCGAAGGGCTGGTTGATCGACCCATGACTTTTTCGTTGAACGATCTCAAGAAATTCCCGAAGACAACCGCAATTCGCTACATGGAGTGCGGCAACAATGGAATTCCCGGTTTTGCGGGTATGAAACCGGAACTGACGCCACAGCAAATCGACGGCATGGTAAGCACGAGTGAATGGACCGGAACGACACTGGCAGATTTATGGCACGCGGTCGGGCCAAAAGACGAAGCAACCTGGTTTTATGTCGAGGGACACGATGGCGAGTGGACCGGCTCAATCCCGATGAGTGATCGCTGGGATGACAGCCTTATTGCCTGGGGACAAAATGGCGAGGCCATCCGTCCTGAGCAAGGTTACCCTGCTCGCTTGTTGCTTGCCGGCCATCCCGGCGGGCCAAATATCAAATGGATCAGCAGGATCGAGCTCAAAGGCGGCCCGCTACCTGAGCAAACCGTTAAGGATTTTAGCTCGGTATTTGGTGCGAAGTCCCTGATTACCTACCCTGCATACCCTAACGTTCTTGAAAAACCGGGTACGGTCGCCATCTCCGGTCTCGCCTGGTCCGGACGCGGCAAGATCGCCCGTGTTGAATTCAGTGCCGATGGTGGCAAGACATGGGACGAGGCACAATTGCAGGCACCGGTGCTGTCATATTGCCAAACGCGGTTTCGCTATGACTGGCAATGGAATGGCAGCGACGCTTTGTTGCTAAGCCGGGCGACAGACGAGACCGGCAACGTGCAAATCACGTTGGAAGAAGCACGCACGGCTCGCGCGACGAATAAGGAAATTCGCCACTACTACAATAATATTCGTGCGTGGGCTGTGGCGGCCGATGGTGTTGTCACATTCGGGCTTAGTTAGCGACGGCAGCAGAATTCGCTCTGTACACGCGGCAGGTATAGCGCAATCGCGGCAAGATGCCGCTCCTACGAAAGCGACGCTGAATGGTAGGAGCGGCATCTTGCCGCGATTCTTTGCAGTTGCGCCGTATTCCCCGAGCGCGCTCTATCGTGCGACTATTCCGTCCGCTGCCATAAAGTCGACCATTGCTTTCGCTTCGTTTACGAATATCGAGTAGTCCCTGACCACGTCATGTTTCTGCGCCACCTTGGAAGTTGACTTAATCGCCCACACCGTGTCCTCCTTATTGACGGAAATAAGCTCTGTTATCAATGCCAGGTAATGCGTCATATCTACCGCCGGCGGCTCGCGATATTCCTGCAGGTCGACACTAAATACGTTGTAGTAATAAGTAGGCCTGAGGTTATAGGTTGCTTCAGGGTTCATGCCGACAACCTTTCCTTTTGTCTCAAGACTCTCAAGGTGGGTGACCAGCACCGCATCAGCGTTTATCTTGTCCACCATAGCCACAAAAGTAGCTCGACTCGCCAGTGTTCTGCTGTCCATCATCGATGTACTCGCAACTGCATCGACGCCGATTTGAGCCAGGTGTTTGACCACCTCATCTTCGAGATATCGCCGTGTATCAAATGATGAAAAAAGCGTTATCACGAGCAATTTCTTGTAAGGCGTATTCGCCGATTCCGATAATTCCATTGTCCTGGAAATTTGTGGACCCGTGGAACAAGCCGTCAGAACGGTGAAAATCATGGCTACGATCAACATTTTCGGTGAGAAAAACTTCTGCTGCACTACGATATCCTCAAAATTGGTGAATCCAGACGCTGCATGATGCGGATGGTTGAACGGAAAAGATAGAGGCCGGCTGATGATAGTTGCCAGGGAAAATCCTGGTGCAGCTGCGAATATCGTGGTGGCGCCGGCGGCTATTCCAGGAGCGCTTTACGCCGTGCAAGACTTTCTTCCGGCCAGTATTGGCTGCGTCGGTAATATTCTGTCACTGCAGGCACGTCATCAGGAAGGATGACCCAGGGTAGCTTTGAATCTGTATAGATATGGATGTCCGGTGGCAAGCGGTCAGGTTCATTGAGTGTACCAACGCGAACCACGGCCGCTTTCTCGCCCATACCCGCATAATGACTCCACAGGGCGATCTTGCACGTCGGGCAACGCACGATGACCTGGCCATGACCGCTTTCCGACGGAATAGCGACCCGCTCCACTGTACCTTGCAGCAGTTCGAGTCGATCTGACTCGATGAAGGCATTCAGCGCGAACGCCGAGCCTGTTTCTCGCTGGCACCAGCGACAATGGCAGCAATGCACGAACAAGGGACCGCTGTTCATTCGGTAGTGCACATCACCACAGGTGCACGCCCCTGCAAATACTGCGTCGCTCTCGTCGGCCATATAAATTCCCCTGATATTTGACGTTAGCGTAACAGGCTGCCCCGGCAGATTCACGCCCCGGCCAAATGCGTTTTGGCATTTGTTTGACGCTATGCGACGATGTCGTAATGCACTCCACTGACACAATGCAGACGCAGGCAGCTGACGTCGTACTCGACTGCGATCAATTTAATGCAGCACTCAATTTCTACACCACACAACTGGGCTTCAGGCTTGACGTTATTTTCCCTGCCGACAATCCACGTACTGCTGTGCTGACAGGATTCGGGATTTGTTTGCAGCTTGAGCACGCCGGTCAATCTACGCCAATTTCTATGGCGCATGAGCCGTCAATTATCGTTAACAAAGCCAGTACGGAATCCTGGGGTGCAGGCCGTGCCGGGATGCAATACAGGGACCTGATTCCGGATCGGCTTGGCGGCAAATATATCGCATCACATATTCGTATTCCGGAGGGCGGCCCGGTTCCCGACTACGTACATCATCATCACGTCAAATTTCAAATGATCTATTGCTACAAAGGTTGGGTGCGCGTGGTCTACGAAGATCAGGGCCCACCTCTCAAAATGCAGGCTGGCGATTGTGTCTTGCAGCCACCGCATATTCGGCACCGTGTTCTTGAATCTTCCGATGGCATGGAGGTGGTTGAAATTGCAGGGCCGGCCGAGCATGAGACGTTTGTTGAGCATAATATTGAGTTGCCAACCGCGTCATTGCATACAGACAGAAACTTTGACGGACAAAAATTTGTTTTTCACCAGGCGAACCATGCCGAGTGGCTACCCGCTTCTTTTGGCGGCTTCGAGGCACGGGATATCGGCATTAACGCTGCGACGAACGGCGTTGCATCGGTGATCGTCTTGCGACTTTGTGATGCCGGGAAAACGCAGGTCATAAGTCACAACGGGGAGTTTTTCTTTAATTTTGTGTTGCAGGGAACGACTACTTTGCATTGTTCAGATGATATGCAGTGGCAGCTCTCCGCCGGCGATTCGTTTGTGATTCCGCGTGATACGAAATTTGAGTTGGTGGATATCAGTGCTGATCTTGAGCTGTTGCAGGTTACTTTGCCTGGCGACGCTAGCATGGATAGCAGCTCGATCTGACATAGTGGTATCGCCCGCTGGGCGGGCTCCTACAAT
>CAYOHF010000021.1:0-39983 GCA_964403695.1 uncultured Woeseiaceae bacterium
ATTCGCTGC
The DNA here is from genome assembly GCA_964403695.1 of uncultured Woeseiaceae bacterium. Lineage (GTDB taxonomy): Bacteria > Pseudomonadota > Gammaproteobacteria > Steroidobacterales > Woeseiaceae > SZUA-117. Next base: position 10 of record CAYOHF010000021.1, read on the forward strand.
GCTCACGCGTCCAAAATCACTCCAGGCGATTTTGTAAACCGCTCAGCCACCTCTCCGGAAATTCTCTAAGACTATTCTTCAATTCTTAATGTTGGTGGTCGATCCAGGCATCCAGACCCCGGCTCCCGTTCTGGTCGGGGGGATGCTTCCGGAATAACCATTTCTTTGAAGCCCTGCAGTTCGCTGAGATCCTCAGGTGCCACTATGCGTTTGCCGCCCGTTGCAGACTCATAGAACTGTGGTTCCTCACAGGTCTCCGCATTACTACTGCAGCCAGTGATCGTCATTGTGGCTATTGCAACTGCAAATATGCCTGATCTGCGAATAACGTATTTCGAAATAATCTTCATTTATTCGTGAGGTTCCCGCACTAAGAGAGGATTGGGCAGCAAATTCCGCCCTAATTAGCTCCAAATCAAGGCACGCGATGTTACTGTTCTCTGGACTAACTGGCAAGACAACATAAGTGGCGGCTAAATTGCTACTAATCAGAAATTGGCGGGTTGCCCGATAATCCGCTCAAAGTTCAGGTAAATTCTTTAAATATGACGCAACTTATTGTTTTATCCGCTGTTGGTAGTGATCGTCCTGGTGTTGTAAAAGATATTAGTGAGGCGGTCCTCGCCTGTGGGGGCAATATCGAAGAGAGCCGGATGGCCGCACTCGGTGCCGAATTCGCGGTACTCCTGCTGATCTCCGGTAACTGGCACACCCTTACCAAGCTCGAAAAAGAGCTCGACAAGTTAACAGGCGTCGAGGGCTTGAGCATCAATCTGAAGAAAACCGGTGTGCGTAATGATCAGAAAGACTGCATTCCTTACGGCGTCGATGTCGTGTGCCTCGATCAACCGGGTATTGTTTTCCATCTGTCGGAATTTTTTGCAGCGAGAAATATCGAGATAGCTGATCTGGCCACACGACGTTATGCCGCAGCACATACCGGAGCGCCAATGTTTTCGGTACAAATGACATTGAATGTCCCCGGCACTGCACCAATCGTCCAATTGCGGGATGAATTTCTGGACTTGTGCGAAAAACTCAATCTTGATTCCATCCTGGAACCCGTAAAACTCTAGACCACGGAGATAGCCCCTTGGCAGGACCCACAATCAATCGTGTCGTCGCGGACTTTAAATGTGCCGCTACTGGCGACCAGACCGTTCAACTCAAGTCATTGCGCGGAAAAAATGTGGTTTTGTACTTCTATCCAAAGGACAGCACCCCAGGGTGTACCACCGAAGGACAGGACTTCCGCGATTTGTTCGCCAAATTCAGGCGGCAAAAAACGCTTATCTTTGGCGTATCAAGGGACAGCATCGCCTCGCATGAAAAGTTCAGGGAAAAACAGCAATTTCCCTTCGCGCTATTGTCCGATCCGGACGAAAAACTCTGCCGCCAATTCGATGTGATCCGCGAAAAGATGTTGTATGGACGAAAATTCATGGGCGTAGAGCGCAGCACTTTTCTCATCGACGCCCAGGGCAAGCTCCGCCAGGAATGGCGCAAGGTTAAGGTCAAAGGACATGCCGCTGAAGTCCTTCAGGCAGTGAAGAATTGTTAAGAGCAGAAATCTTTACTTTTCAGCTACTTATGTAAAAACTTCCCTTGAATTCGTACAAATACAGGCACCGTCGTCCAGTTACAGCAGGTATGATTGGGAACAGACAGGCCCCCTCGGGGTCGGATTAGACAAGGGATTTCCAAGAGCGCCTTAATTGATAGCCGGTTATTTTAAAAAATTTGTAGTGGTGGTGGTGGCGGCAAGCCTCACTCTGACTTCGGTTGTGCCCGCGGCTGAGATCAACCTGCCAGACCTTGGCAGCCCTGCTGATGCGGTTTTGTCCAAGAACGATGAAGCACAACTTGGCCGCGCCATCATGCGCCAGATTCGCGCCGGCGGACAACTGGTGGAAGATCCGCAAATCGTGGAGTACGTGAATGAGATCGGCCATCGAATCGCAGCGCAGGCAAATTACGATGGCAATCATGAATTTACGTTCTTTGTCGTGGACGACCCAACGATTAATGCGTTTGCCCTGCCAGGCGGATTTATTGGCGTTCACTCAGGACTTCTCGACGCGACCCGAAATGAAGACGAACTAGCCGGTGTCCTTGCGCACGAGGTTGCGCACGTAACACAAAGGCACATCGCACGAGCAGTCCACGCGGGTCAACGCCGCAGCATCCTGAGTACAGCGATGATGCTGGGAGTGATACTCGCCAGTGTCGCCGGTGGGCTCGATTCGGAAGCCATGCAGGGTGCAATTGCGGTTACCCAGGGGACGGCAGCACAGGGCCAGATTGACTTCACCCGCTCAAATGAACATGAGGCGGATCGTGTCGGCATATCTGCGTTGGCGGCCTCAGGTTTTGACCCACAGGGAATGGCGTCATTTTTCGAAGTGATCTCACGTAATTCGGGCTCGTCGCAATCACGCGTACCCGCATTCCTGCAAACCCATCCGGTCAGCAGCGCAAGAATTGCGGAGACGCGCTCCCGGGCACGGGACTATCCAGCAGTCCATAGCACTGACAGCGTGAACTACGGCATTGCCAAGGTCCGCCTGGAAGTTGCCGATAAAAGAACAGCAGAGGAAGCCGTTGAGTACTACGAACGTGAACCATACGAGTTTCAGTCCGATGTTGAACGTTATGGCCGTGCCCTCGCCTACATGCTGGATGGAAGATATTTAGAGGCCAATCGCATCTTTGAGGAACTGGCCAATCGTGAGCCCGAGGTTATCGCCTATCACATTGGTCTCGCTGATTCGCAACTCGAACTTGAGTCAATTGATGAATCGATAGGCTCATATGAGCGAGCACGCAAACTGTTCCCGCGCAATATGCCACTCGTCATTCATTATGCGGAGGCATTGCTAAAACTCGGGCAGGCCGAACGCGCGCACGAAATTCTGCTCGACTTGCTGAACAACGCACCGCCGACGCCGCAACAAGTTCGCCTGATCGCGCGGGCCGCAATAGAAGCAGGCGAAAACGCTGAAGCGCACTATTACATGGCTGAGTACCGATTTATGATTGGCGATCTCGTCGGCGGCGTGAACTTTCTCCGCCGCGCCCTGAAAGAACCCGAACTCGAAGAGATACAGCGCATTCGTTTTGAGGCACGAATCGATTTCGTACGTGATTTCATGACGGAAGAGCAATTGCAGCAAATGCAAATGAGTCGTTCGATCGGCTGATTGATCAAAAAAGAACTGTCTCTGCTATGCTTTTGTAATTACGAATAACAAAAACAAAAGTCACCTGGATATGCAGCACACAAAATACAGGTTATTGCGGGCCGCATTGTGCACGATAATTGTCACGATGTTTGCTGGCTGCGCCGGCAACATTCCTCCTGCCGCCAAAGAAAATCGTGCTCCGTCGGATCCATGGGAACCATTGAACCGGCGCATACATAATTTCAATCAGGGTGTCGACAAGGTCTCATTCAAACCACTGGCTAAGGGTTACCAAAGAGTATTACCGGAAACGATGCAGCGTGGTGTCAACAATTTCTCCAAGAATCTTCTTGGACCGCTGTTTATCATCAACAATTTTCTGCAAGGTAAATTTCGCAGGGGCTTTAGTGAAACAGGGCGGTTCCTTGCGAACAGTACCTGGGGCATTCTTGGCCTGGTTGATGTTGGCGCTGATCTCGGCATGGAACCTTATCGGGAAGGCTTTGGCCAAACGCTGGCTGTTTGGGGCGTGCCAGACGGACCGTATGTCGTAGTACCCATTCTTGGGCCACGCACGCTCCGTGGTGCCGTCACCATCCCTTTGTTTTTCCTGGCAGACCCACTTCACTATGTTGATGATGATACGTTGAGGTGGTCAATATATGCAGTCAGGGCAGTGGACCTCAGGGCGAATCTGTTTACCGCAGAGGCGTTGATCGAAGATTCTTTTGACCGCTACCTCACAATTCGCGAATCGTATCTACAACACCAGCAATTCCTGATTTATGACGGTGATCCGCCGGAGGACGACGATTTCTATGATGATTTTTATGATGAAGAATTCGACGAGGATGAACAGCCTCAGTAACGAATCTATTTCTGTTCCGTTGGTGCTTCGATAAACCCTGCCCAGCGTTCGCCACGTTTTAACAGGTCAGCAACTTCCGTCGTTTTTGCGATGGCATCGATTTTTTCCGGCGTTCCCAGGAAACGGATTTCACGGACTGTGTGATTCGCCCAGGTAATCCATTCAAGCAATAGCGCAAGCCCCGCCGAATCAGTCTCTTTTACCGCAGACAGGTCAACTTCAATACGCGTGTGTTCGTCGAACAATTTTTCGCTCTCACTGAGTATGAGACCCGCTGTATGGAAGGTCATATCCCCGCTCAGCGCGAAGTGTCCGTTACCGCGATCTTCGAATGAATACTGCGCCATTATGATGCCGTCGCCTGCGCTTCTCCCTCAAGCCGTTCTATAACAGCCTCAAGGCTCGTCGCCTGAATTTCTGCATTGATTTCAGTTTTGAAATTTCTGATGTAGGAAATCCCCTCGATTTTGACATCGAACATCATCCAGCCGGAGTCGCGCTTGACCATCTCGTAATTGACCGGGACCTTCGTGCCGTCATTGAGACGCACTGTCGTTTTCACCGTCGTACGCTTTTTCTCCAGATCACCACGAAAAGGCAGAATTTCCATTTTTGACTGATCGAATTCCAAAACACCATTTGCATAGCGACGCAGCATTGACGAATAGAAACCGTCAATAAAACGCGCGCGTTGTTCTGCAGTCGCGTCACGCCACGGGCGCCCGAGCACTAACTGCGCCGCATAACGACGATCAAACCTTGGCAACAAGATACTGTCGATCATCGCGTACAAAGCAACTTTATCCGCGGAAAATTCTTCCTTTCGACCATCCAGCGCTGCCGCCAGTTCGTCTGCTGTATCCTGAATAACGTCGTTGGGTACCTGTGCCAATGCAGCGGGCGACATGAAACCGAGAATCAGTATTGCGAGGAATTGTTTCACTTGGATATCTCCATTTATCTCTTACTCTGACTCATCTTCGCTATTGTTGTTAAATAAATACTTGCTGATAAGGTTTTCGATCACTATCGCAGATTGAGTAATCTGGATCTCACTACCCTCTTCCAGGGAAAACTCCGACCCTCCAGCCTGCAAACCGATGTACTGACTGCCCAGTAAACCGGATGTCAAAATACTGGCATCAGAATCCTCTGGTATCTGATCGTATTTACTATCAATCACAAAGGTTACCTGTGCGTCGAGTGTGACTGGATCGAATACGACCGCTGTGACCCGTCCGATCGTAACGCCAGACATTGCAACAGGTGCCCTGCCCTTCAGGCTGCCGACGTTATCAAAGCGCGCCGTCACTGAAAACGTGTCCGAACTCGAAAAGCTATCGGAACCCGCCGTCTGTGTGGTCAGGAAAAAAAGCGCCGCCAGACCAAGGGCTACAAATAATCCCGTGCCGACCTCTACCGCTCGAGTTTGTTGCATCTCTTACCTCACATGAATACAGCTGTAATCATAAAATCAAGAATCAAAACCGCAATAGCCGATATAACGACTGTGCGGGTCGTGGCCCGGCCCACGCCCTCCGCAGTGGGAAGAGCATTGTAGCCTTCCCATACCGCGAACAGACTTGCGACCACACCAAAAACGATACTTTTAAAGATGCCCTCGTAAATGTCACTCGGTTCGAGCGTCGATTGCATTTGCGACCAGAAGGCGCCGGCATCCACACCGAGCATGTTCACGCCGACGATGTGCGCACCAAACAAGCCTATTGAGCTGAAGACAACGGCAAGCAACGGCATGGAAATGACGCCACCCAGGAATCGCGGTACAAGAACTCTTCGCAGCGGATCGATCGCCATCATCTCCATTGCAGAAAGCTGGTCCGTTGCTTTCATCAGGCCAATTTCAGAAGCGAGTGCCGTGCCGGCCCGGCCAGAAAATAGCAGTGCGGTAATTACCGGACCAAGTTCCTTCAATAACGAGAACGCCGCAAAAGTGCCCACCGAATCCTCTGCGTTGAATTTGGATAGATTGCTATAGCCCTGAAGACCAAGGACGCCACCGACAAACAAACCGCAGACCATAATGATGACCAGCGACAGCGTGCCGGTGTTGTAAACCTGTTTGACAACGAGATTAAAACGACGCACGAGGATGGACGGCGAGTTTACAAGCAGCCGTAGAAAAAATAGCTGGAACGCACCGAACGTGCGGAAAAACTCGACCAGCGTATACCAGAGATCGCGAATCATAACGTTACTTAGGAGTCCCTGCCCAACAGCTGTTCAGTATAGTCCGGCGCTGCAAAATGAAACGCAACCGGTCCGTCAGCCATGCCATGCATGAATTGTTTAACCAACTCAGAACTGGTGCTGCTTAATTCATCGGGGCTGCCGGATGCCGCTACTTTGCCATCTGAAATCAGGAAACTGCAGTCGGAAACAGTTGCGATTTCCTGCACGTCATGACTAACGAGAATACTGGAAATACCGAGCGCATCATTCATCTGCCTGACGAGACGTACTATGACGCCCATGGAAATCGGGTCAAGTCCGACGAATGGCTCATCGTATATAAGAATTTCAGGATCCATCACCATCGCCCTGGCCAGGGCCACACGACGTGCCATACCACCCGATAATTGTGACGGCTGCATATCCGCTGCACCGCGCAAACCGACCGCATGCAGTTTGGTTAACACGATATGACGAATCAGCCGGTCTGGCAGGCGTGTATGTTCACGCAGCGGAAAAGCTACGTTTTCGAAGACATTAAGATCGGTCAGCAACGCGCCATTCTGAAACAGCATGCCGAACTGGCGCCGCATCTGGTAGAGCTCTTTGTGATTGAGCTTCGCAATATCAACGCCGTTGACCAGGATTGTGCCGCTGTCCGGAATGAGCTGACGGGTTATGAGCCGCAACAAAGTCGTCTTGCCGGTGCCGCTCGGGCCCATAATGGCAGTGACCGTACCGCGGGCAATGGAGATATTCAGACCTTTGAATATCTGCAATTGTCCGCGCGAGTAATAAAGATCATGGATCTCAATCACGTTGTCGGCTGCATCATCCATACGAGTGCCTTATTCAGCCCTTAACAAGGCCTTAGTTATTATTCACTCCGCCGGCAGCCGAAGCAGTGCCGGCCAAATACCGTTTTTAAGCTGCAGACTCCATGGCAACTTCATAGGTGCCAAGATGTGCCTGGCTGTTGAGCTTAGCGCGTTTGAACAGCGCTTGCTGGCCAGCGCCAAAGTTATCCTCAAGCCCCCGCCACGCATCCAGCGCCGGTGCCTGCAATGCTCGCCCGTAAGAAAATGACAATTCCCACGGCAAATCGCCCATCTGGTTCATCAAACCAAGATGATGAGTTGCCTCTTCTGCGCTCTGGCCACCCGACAGGAATGCAATGCCAGGTACCTCTGCAGGTACGTGGGCCTTCAGACATCGTATCGTCGCCTCGGCGACCTGCTCAGGACCCGCACGGTCAGGTGCATCAGTCGCGGAAATGACCATGTTGGGCTTAAGGATAATTCCTGAGAGTGGCACCGCATGTGCTGCCAACGCCTCGAATACCGCCTCGAGTGCTGCTGCCGTAACTTCCTCACAACGTTCTATGCTGTGGCTGCCATCCATAATCACTTCAGGCTCGACGATCGGCACTATATTGGCCTCCTGGCACAGCGCAGCGTACCTGGCGAGCGCATGCGCGTTGGCACGCAGACAATAGGCGGAAGGGATGCCATCTCCGATATTGATGACAGCGCGCCATTTCGCGAATTTCGCACCAAGCTCGTAGTACTCGTTGAGTCTCTCGCGCAAGCCGTCCAGGCCTTCGGTAACCGTTTCACCAGGGAATCCGGCCAGGTTTTTCGCACCCTTGTCGACTTTGATGCCAGCGATTATGCCCAGATCCTTCAGATATTTGGGGAACGGCACACCATCTGCTGTGCTCTGTCGCAGCGTTTCGTCAAACAGAATGACGCCGCCGATATAGTCTGCAACACCCGCGGTAGTAAAGAGCATTTCGCGATAACGACGACGAGATTCTTCCGTCGATTCAGTATCGATCAAATCGAAGCGTTTCTTAATCGTCGGCGTACTTTCGTCAGCAGCCAGAATTCCCTTCCCGTTTGCCACCATAGCAATGGCGACTGCATTTAACTCGTTCAAATTCATAGGTTTTCTTCTCCAGAGGTAACTCAGGACACCGGCCCGGCAGACCCGCAGACTGGTGCCACGTACATAGCCGCATCGTGCGGCTTTCGCGACGGCGTAGCATAGCAAATTTCATTGCCGGGCTGTCACCTGCACGACGTAATCTGGCGATAATGAATGTCTGCACCCCGGCAACTTTTTTTTGCCAAAATCTGGCCTCGCAGATCAAATAGGACTAAAATAGTCCTCTTTAAATCACAGGGCGGTAAAGCACCTTGTTACGCATAAGCCGATTGACTGACTACGGTACCGTTGTCCTCGCCCACCTGGCGCACGACGAGGCTGAACTTGTCAGCGCGAGCGAAGTCGCCGCGGCGACAGGACTTGGCCTGCCGACTGTGAGTAAGCTATTGAAATCATTAGGTAAAGCAGGCCTGGTGAACTCAACACGTGGGTCCCAGGGTGGTTACCAGCTTTCCCGTGATGCGCGCGAAATAAGTGCAGCGGACGTCATTGATGCACTCGAGGGACCTGTTTCCATCACGGAATGCAGCGCCGGCGACAGCAATTGTGATTACGAATCAGTGTGCAGTGTTGGCGGCGCCTGGCAGCGCATCAATGTAGCAATTCGGCGCTCACTCAATGAAGTCAGCCTCGCTGATTTGCTACGCAGCAACAGCCCTGTACCGAACTTAAAATTTGCCGGTATGTCGATCAACGTCGAGCCCAAGAGTTAATTTATGTCCACCGAATCGAATGAAATTGAGTCCCTCGTCAATCGCCGCTATGAGCACGGCTTTGTCACAGATATTGAATCGGTAAGTTTGCCGCCCGGACTTGACGAGTCTGTCGTACGGGCAATATCGGCGCGCAAAAAGGAACCGGAATTCCTGCTTGAATGGCGCCTTAAAGCTTATCGGCACTGGCTGACCATGCAGGAGCCGGAATGGGCGCATGTGCACTATCCGCCGATGGATTACCAGGCAATCTCCTATTTCTCGGCACCAAAATCGGAATCCGACAAACCGCAAAGTCTCGACGAAGTCGATCCCAAGCTGCTGGAAACTTACGAAAAGCTCGGCATACCCCTGCATGAGCGGGCCCGGCTGGCTGGAGTCGCTGTTGATGCGGTATTTGACAGTGTCTCTGTGGCGACGACCTTCAAGGACAAACTGCACGAGGCTGGCGTTATTTTCTGTTCGTTTTCAGAAGCCGCTATCAAGCATCCTGAGTTGGTCAGGAAATACCTGGGTACTGTCGTCCCGGATCGCGATAATTTTTTCGCGGCACTGAACTCCGCTGTATTCAGCGATGGCTCGTTCGTCTATATACCCAAGGGAGTACGCTGCCCAATGGAGTTATCGACCTATTTCCGCATCAATGCTGCAAACACAGGCCAGTTTGAACGGACCCTGATCATCGCGGAAGAAGGCAGTCACGTCAGCTATCTCGAAGGTTGCACGGCGCCGATGCGTGACGAAAACCAGTTGCATGCGGCAGTGGTCGAACTGGTCGCGTTAAAAGACGCGGAAATAAAATATTCGACCGTGCAAAACTGGTATCCGGGAGACGAAAACGGCAAAGGCGGTATTTACAACTTCGTCACGAAGCGTGGTGATTGTCGTGGCGATAATTCAAAAATCTCCTGGACACAGGTTGAGACCGGTTCCGCCATTACCTGGAAATACCCAAGTTGCATTCTGCGTGGCGACAATTCTGTCGGCGAGTTTTATTCGGTTGCTGTCGCGAACAATATGCAACAGGCCGATACCGGCACCAAGATGATTCATATCGGCAAGAATTCCAGCAGCACGATTGTGTCGAAAGGAATATCAGCCGGGCGCGCACAAAACGCCTACCGCGGACTGGTCAAAATCATGCCACAAGCAAGCGGCGCCAGAAATCACACTCAATGTGACTCATTGCTGATTGGCAAAGAATGTGGTGCACACACCTTCCCCTACATGGAAGTTAAAAACCCCTCGGCAAAAGTAGAGCACGAGGCCACTACCTCCAAGATTTCTGAAAACCAACTTTTTTACTGCCGGCAACGCGGCATATCGGAAGAAGACGCGGTCAACCTGATCGTGAACGGTTTCTGTAAGGAAGTATTCAAAGAATTGCCGATGGAGTTTGCAGTTGAAGCACAAGCACTACTCAACGTAAGCCTCGAAGGCGCAGTCGGATAAAAAAATCATGTTAAAGATCAAAAACCTGCAAGCCGGCATCGGCGATACTAAAATACTTAACGGACTTGACCTGGAAGTAAACCCCGGCGAAGTCCACGCCATCATGGGCCCGAACGGCTCCGGCAAAAGCACCCTGGCACAAGTTATCGCCGGACACGCGAGCTACGTCGTTAGCGGCGGGAGCGTCGAGTTCATGGGCAAAGACCTGCTGGAACTTGAGCCGGAAGAACGCGCGCGCGAAGGTGTGTTTCTTGGATTTCAGTACCCGGTCGAGATTCCCGGTGTCAATAACGCCTACCTCCTGAAGGCCGCGGTGAATGCGAAGCGCAAGCACGAAGGTCTGGAAGAAATCGATGCTTTCGAGTTCCTGAAAACGGCACGGGAAAAAATGACGCTGCTCGAAATGGATCCCAGTTTTTTGAAACGGGGCGTAAACGAGGGTTTTTCCGGCGGCGAAAAAAAGCGCAACGAAATATTACAGATGGCGATGCTTGAACCACGCCTGGCTATTCTGGATGAAACGGACTCCGGCCTCGATATCGATGCGTTGAAAGCGGTTTCCAAAGGTATCAATGCGCTAAGAGATCCACAGCGCGCAATCGTGCTGGTTACCCATTACCAGCGCCTGCTTGATTACGTCGAACCGGATTTCGTCCACGTGCTGTCGGCTGGAAAGATTGTTCGCTCTGGTGATAAATCACTGGCGTTGCAACTCGAAGAAAAGGGTTACGAATGGGTTCGTGAGGCTGCGAGCGCATGACGGTATCTTCGATACGCCAGGATTTGCTCGAAGCGGCGGTCAACGCATTGCCGCGTGGGGAATTGTCCGCCATTCGCGGCGCCGCGTTGAGCAGCTTTTCCGCCCGCGGCTTTCCGACCACCAAAGATGAGGATTGGCGTTACACGAACCTGGCTCAGGCCGTAGATGTAACGAACAAGTGGCTTGAGGACCTCGCTGACTCGTCTTCTCGCGACAAAGAACAACATGTCACAGTGGATGAACAGATCGCGATTACGAGTCAGGTCGATGCACACTGGTTAATAGTCAGGAATGGTGTTGTTGATAGCGAGTCATTTGCGCGAATAAGCAGCGCTTACGGAAGTGGCATTGAAATTTCACGCCTGGTGGATGGCTTGCAAGACGAATTGATTGCGATAGACGATGGATTGACGGCATTCAATGCAACGTTGCTCAGGGATGGTCTGCACATAAGCGTAAGTGAGGATATTTCCAAGGGTAAACCACTCGGCATTCTGTTTACAAATGATGCGACCAGTGGCTTGTCGCAGGAACGAGTCATCATTGATGCAAAAGAAAATTCCCATTCCCGTGTTATTTATTGCTCCACATCGACGGGCGCCGGGAATTATTTCACCAATTCGGTAACGCAAATCAACCTGGCCGCTGGTGCCCGGCTCGACTTCGTGCAGTTACAGCAACGCGACCCGACTCACCTCGGCGTTAGCAAAATCACCGCGCAACTGCAACGCGATACCGTTTTTAACCACAATGCATTCGATTTCGGCAGTGCAATGGCTCGAAACGACATCGCAGTAGATATCGCAGGCCCCGGAGCGGCGACCAACCTGCATGGTCTCTATCTCGCGACCGGTGAGCAGCATATTGATAATCACATACACGTTAGTCATGGCGTCGGGCCGGCGACAAGTTCGCAGGTTTATCGCGGCATACTGAGTGGGCGATCGCGTTGTGTTTTCAACGGCAAGGCTGTGGTCCTGGCGGGTGCAGATGGCACAGATGCCAACCAATCCAACCATAACCTGTTGCTGTCAGAAAGAGCGGAGATTGATACCAAGCCGGAGCTCGAAATATACGCGGATGACGTCAAGTGCAGCCATGGTGCGACGGTCGGACAACTCGACGAGGCCGCACTCTTTTACCTGCGCTCGAGAGGGCTTGCAGAAGATGATGCCAAGCGTGCACTAACACGGGCTTTTGCCTCTGGCATGCTCAGCGCTTTGGTGATCGACGAATGTCATGATTACGTTAGTCATGCAATTGATCGGCGCCTTGACGAACTCATCAGCGATAAAAGCCAATGAACAAACAAAGCAGTAAAGTCACTCTGCTTGGTGAATCGGGTGACATTAGCAACCGCCGGGCAGATTTTCCCGCGTTGCAGCAACAGGTTAACGACCACCCGCTCGTCTACCTGGACAGTGCTGCCTCAGCACAGCAGCCTGCAGCCGTTATCGATACCGTCGCTGATTATCAGCGACACGACCATGCCAATGTCCATCGTGGCGTTCATACGCTCAGTCACCGCGCTACAGAGGCCTATGAAGGCGCACGTGACGACATCGTGTCATTCATTAACGCCAGCAACCGACACGAAATAATATTCACCAGCGGCACCACTGAATCAATAAATCTCGTCGCCCAGAGTTTTTGTCGGCCCATGCTCGCTGCCGGTGACAAAATCCTGCTAACGCAACTGGAACACCACTCAAATATCGTACCGTGGCAACTGCTGTGTGAACAAACCGGCGCACAATTACTCGTAGCACCGATTGATGATTCCGGCCAGGTCGATAACGACAAACTTATGCAGCAATTGCAAAGCGGCGTGAAGATGCTGGCAATTGCCCATGTATCAAACGCACTCGGCTCGATAAACCCTGTTAAAGAAATTGTCGCGAAAGCACATAGTCTCGATGTACCGGTTTTACTGGATGGCGCACAGGCAATGCCGCATATGCCGGTTGATGTTCAGGACATCGGCTGTGACTTCTATGCATTCTCCGGTCACAAGATGTTTGGACCCACCGGTACCGGTGTCTTGTACGGCAAAGAAAGCCTTCTTGAAGCCATGCCACCATACCAGGGCGGTGGTGACATGATCCTGGAGGTGCGTTTCGATAAAACCGTCTACAACGACCTGCCCTACAAATTTGAAGCGGGCACACCGAACATTTCCGGAATGATAGGGCTTGGTGCGGCAGTCAGGTATTTACAGGCGATCGGCATGGACAAGGTCGCCGCCTATGAGCAACAGTTACTGCATTACATGACAGACAAACTGGCAGCGGTAGACGGACTCCGCCTCATTGGCACAGCAGACAGCAAAGCCAGCGTGCAATCCTTTTTGCTCGATGACATTCATCCACACGATCTTGGGACAATTCTCGATCACCAGGGCGTCGCTATTCGTACCGGTCACCATTGCGCAATGCCTGTGATGGAATACTTCGGCATCCCGGGCACCGCCCGTGCATCTCTCGGTCTTTATAACAATGAAGAAGATATCGATCGGCTGGTGGCAGCACTAGCAACGGCTAAGGAACTGTTCGCGTAGTGCAGGCCGAGAATCAAAGCCAGGACGATCTTCGGCAACTGTACCGGGACCTCATCCTCGATCATGCCAGGGATCCACAACATTTCGGAAAACTCGAAGCAGCAACACATTGTGCGGAGGGCATCAACCCGCTTTGTGGCGACAAGTTGAAAATGTATTTTCAGATCGATACGAACAAGAAAATCAATGACGCGAAATTTGAGGGGTCGGGTTGTGCTATTTCTGTTGCGTCGGCTTCGATGTTGACAGAGACCGTGATTGGACTAACGACGAAAAACGCAACAGACTATTTCAATGCGGTGGTCGCATTGCTCGACGGCGAACCTGCCGCCAAAGAAACGACGGTCGATTTAGGAAAATTAAGGGCGCTTGAAGGTGTGTGCGAGTTTCCGTCACGCATCAAGTGCGCAACGCTCGCCTGGCACGCTTTCAATGCCGCGATCCATAAAGATTCAAAGCCTGCCTCAACGGAGTAAACAGCTGCATGTTCGGACATACCAATGAACCTTTTTCTCTGCAGCGCGACGTCAGCGCGGTCATAGTGCCGGCAGGTGATCCACTGACCCTGCGCGAGGGTACCAGTGGTTTTATCACCCAGGCACTCGGTGGCAGTTTTACCGTCTACGTTGAGGGCAACCTCTTTCATATAGCCGGTTCGGATGCTGATGCGCTCGGCAAGGAGCCAGTTCCAGCGCCTGCTATCCCCGACAATGCAACCGATGAGGACATCGCGGCGGTTATCTGGACGCAACTCCGGACTTGTTACGATCCGGAGATTCCGATCAACATCGTCGACCTGGGACTGATCTATCGTTGTGATGTGACCTCGCTGGCTGACGGGCAGCGTTCCGTCAGCGTGGACATGACATTGACCGCGCCTGGCTGTGGCATGGGGCCGATATTGCTTCAGGATGCGCAGGAAAAGATTGCTGTGATACCGACCGTTGCCGACGTAAAGGTGGATCTTGTATTCGACCCGCCGTGGAATCAAAGCATGATGTCGGATGAGGCTCGACTGCAAACCGGAATGATGTAATATCGCTGTGTCGATATAACGATATGACGATAGATAACACAGCAATTTTATACTGACAGTTACTATGAAAACCCTCACAATCCTGCGCCACGCAAAATCGAGTTGGGGCGATGACAGCCTGGTCGATCATGAAAGACCGCTGAGCTCCCGCGGAAGACGTGATGTGCCGATCATGGCTGCGCGCATGGCCCGGGAGGGTATTCGCCCCTCGCTGATATTGAGTAGCTCAGCTAAACGCGCGTGGTCTACAGCAAAGAAAGTTGCGAAAGAGATTTCATATCCTGCCGAGTTTCTACAGCGGGAACGGGATTTGTATCACGCCGGTGTTAGCAGATTGATTGAGGTGCTCGCCGAACAGGACGTTGGCTTCAACAATATACTTCTGGTGGGCCATAATCCGGGGCTGACCGACTTTGCCAATTATCTTGTGCCGGACGTTACGAACAACATACCGACTTGCGGCTACGTCGCAGTCAGTATCGATATGGACGACTGGAACCTCAATGATGCAAGGTCCATTGAGTTGATCACATTCGATTATCCCAAACGTCAGCACGAATAAATCTCAGATCAACACTCCGGAACATTAACCGCCAGGCCCCCTTCTGAGGTTTCCTTATAACGGGTGGACATGTCCAAACCCGTTTGTCGCATCGTACTGATCACCTGATCGAGAGTAACTTTGTGTGAACCATCGCCGTGCATCGCCAGGCGTGCTGCATTGATGGCTTTCACCGCACCCATCGCGTTGCGTTCGATACAGGGAATTTGTACCAGCCCGCCGACCGGGTCACAGGTCAGACCAAGATTGTGCTCCATGCCAATCTCAGCTGCATTTTCAATCTGCGAATTATTGCCGTTTTTGGCAGCCACCAGGCCGCCGGCTGCCATAGAGCAGGCAACCCCGACTTCGCCCTGGCAACCCATTTCGGCACCAGAGATAGACGCATTGATTTTGTATAGAGTCCCTATGGCGCCAGCGACCAGCAGGAAACGCAGGATTCCCTCATCACTGGCCCTCGCGACAAAACGCACATAGTAATGCAGCACCGCTGGAATGATGCCGGCCGCGCCGTTCGTTGGTGAAGTCACGACCCGGCCGCCAGCCGCATTTTCCTCGTTTACCGCGATGGCATAAACGTTAACCCAATCCATAGCGTCGAGACTGGTCGGTTCTTCTTGCGCCAGCATCCTCGCATGCAACTTCGCGGCGCGCCTGACCACTGCCAGCCGGCCGGGCAGGATCCCCTCTGTTCGCAGACCGCGTTTGACACAGGCCTGCATCGCCGACCAGATATCCATCAGGCGCTGCCTGATTTCCTTTTCCGAGCGCCACTGTTTCTCATTTATTTCAACCAGCTCTGCAATCGTCAGAGAACCTTTGTCGGCCATCATCAGGAGTTCGGCGCCGCTCGTGAACGGGTACGGTGGCTCACCAGTTTGGTTGGCTCGCTCCGGTTCATCACCACGGGCAACGAAACCGCCGCCCAGTGAATAGTAATCCTCACTAAGCATTACCCCTCCGCTACTGTCACGGGCAATAAATCGCATGCCGTTGGTGTGTCGGGGTAATTCTTCTGTGTAATTGAAAACAAGGTCGGTTTTTGGAGAAAAATCAATTTCACCGATAGCCGGCACACTCAATCGGCCATCACTATGAACTGCACGCAACAGGTCATCTACCGCGTCAGGGTCGAGCGTATCGGGCTCGTACCCCATCAGCCCGAGGATAATCGCGGAATCTGTGCCATGACCTTTACCTGTATAGGCCAGTGAACCGTGCAAGGTAACCTGTATGTTGTCTACAACCGCGTCCAACGCGGCAAGCTGCGTGGCAAACTCGCGCGCCGCTTTCATAGGTCCAACAGTATGCGAACTCGATGGACCAATGCCGATCTTGAAGATATCGAAAACACTTATTGTAGGCATGACGTTATTTAATGGTTCCAGTAATCATTCATTTTCGGTATTCCGGCAATTTTCTTACGAATCTTCACGTTGCCGATTATGCTCGCGGAGTTTACGCCGTGTATGTTTGTCCGGACGCCCTGCAGTGGTCGGCATTTGCCGCCTGTCCTGACGAATTCCGGCAACGATGTCCTGCCGCATCTTCTCAGATTCGGCATCCTCACAGTAACAACATTTTGCCTCAGCCGCCGGACCGCGCCGCAGCGGCAATGGACCCGCTTCCAACTTGTACGGCAATTGATCACGCACGAGATCGATAACATCTCCCGGTTTTACACGGGTGCCTGGCTTGGCTCGCTCGCCGTTGACTTTCACATGGCCGCCCGATACCGCGGTCGAAGCGCGCCCACGTGTCTTATAAAAGCGCGCAAACCAAAGCCATTGATCGATTCGCAATCCAGGGTTATCTGGTTCGTTCATTTTCCGTCATCGTAATTAGCCCGAATATTTCATAAGTGGACGGGATTGTCGGTTTCTGTGGCGCGTGCAGCGGATGCGACAGCCCGGCAGGCGTAAACTGTAACGCTTCGACATGCCAGGTTACTCAACCACCTGAATCATAGGCTATTTATGCTTCCCAGAGCCGGCACTCGTGAATTATTCAGGCTAGTGTCCTGATATACTTTGCGGCCTTTTATGGCGGAGAGCAATGCCGTGCCTGAAAATTTCCTTAATTCCCTCGCAGAGCAAACTGAAGCGCTAAAAGGCCAGGGACTCTTCAAGAAGGAACGTCTGATCGCCGGTCCGCAACAGGCATCGATAAAGGTCCGTGACAACGGCGGTACCACAGAGGTCCTGAACCTGTGTGCGAACAATTACCTGGGGCTGGCCAATCATCCGACAATTATTGCGGCAGCGCACAAAGCCCTGGACGAATTTGGCTTTGGCATGGCCTCGGTCCGCTTCATCTGCGGAACACAAACCATCCATAAGGAACTTGAGGATCGTATCAGCCGCTTCCTGGGAACCGAAGACACCATACTTTACCCATCTTGCTTCGATGCCAATGGCGGCCTTTTCGAAACCATACTGAATGACAAAGATGCGGTCATCAGCGATGCGCTGAACCATGCCAGCATCATCGATGGAATTCGCCTGTGTAAAGCGAAGCGTTTTCGCTACCAGAACAACAATATGAATGACCTTGAGGATCAGCTTAAGCAAGCAGCCGGCTGCGAGCAGAAACTTATCGTTACAGACGGCGTATTTTCGATGGACGGAACCATCGCGAATCTACAAGACCTTTGTGACCTGGCAGATAAATACGACGCGCTGACAATGGTCGACGACTGTCATGCCAGCGGCTTCCTGGGCGCGACCGGCAGAGGCACACCCGAACACTGCGGCGTTGCGGGTCGCATCGACATCATTACCGGAACCCTTGGCAAGGCTCTGGGCGGCGCGTCAGGGGGCTTCACTTCCGGACGCAAAGAGATCGTCGGCTGGTTGCGGCAGCGGTCCCGCCCCTACCTGTTTTCCAATTCCGTCGCTCCTGCAATCGCGGCGACATCCATCGCTGTATTCGATTTGCTTGAGGGCGACAGTACGCTGCGCAACAAATTGCACGAAAACGCTGCCTGGTTTCGTGCCGGAATGACGAAACTCGGCTTCGATTTGAAGCCCGGAGAACACCCGATAATCCCGGTTATGCTGGGCGACGCACGGATCGCCTCCAACATGGCGGATCGATTGCTCGATCATGGCATCTATGTCGTGGGTTTTTCTTTCCCCGTAGTACCGGAAGGTCAGGCGCGAATACGCACACAAATGTCTGCCGGTCTGACCCGGGAGCACCTCGACCAGGCCATCGAAGCATTTGGCGTGGTCGGTCGCGAACTTGGCATTATTCACTGAGGTTGATATGCGAGCACTGGTAAAAGCGAAGGCCGAGCGAGGAATCTGGCTCGAAGATATCGAAAAGCCGGGCATCGGCCACAACGATGTATTGATTAGAGTTCGTCGCACTGCGATCTGCGGCACGGATATACATATCTTCAAATGGGACGACTGGGCCAGCAAAACGATTCCGGTACCCATGGCCGTCGGCCATGAGTTTTACGGTGAAGTCGTCGATTGCGGCGTCGAGGTTAAAGGCTTTTGCGTTGGTGACCGGGTTTCTGCAGAAGGACACATCACCTGCGACATTTGCCGAAACTGTCGCGCCGGTCGACGTCACCTGTGCATGAACACCGTCGGCATAGGCGTTAATCGCGCAGGCGCATTTTCTGACTATATTGCAGTGCCTGCATTCAACGTATTCAAATTGCCGGATGCAATCAGTGATGACATGGCATCGATACTCGACCCACTTGGAAACGCAACGCACACCGCTTTGTCCTTTGACCTGGTTGGCGAAGATGTCCTGATCACCGGTGCCGGGCCAATTGGTGTTATGGCGGTGGCTATCGCCCGTTATGCGGGCGCCAGGCATATAGTGATAACAGACGTTAATGACTACCGGCTCGAACTGGCAAGAAAAATGGGTGCATCCGTGGCGCTAAACGTCACCGATGGCTCACTTGACCAGACCATGCAGGATCTTGGTATGGAGGAAGGGTTCGATGTAGGTATGGAGATGTCGGGCAATCCATCAGCCTTTCGCGACATGTTGCGGACAATGCATCACGGCGGGAACATCGCCCTCCTCGGTATACCCCCCGATGAAACATCGATCGACTGGACCCAGGTAATATTCAAGGGCCTGAACATAAAAGGAATTTATGGACGCGAAATGTTTGAAACCTGGTACAAGATGTCGAGCATGCTGCAGAGCGGCCTGAATATTGAGCCCATCATTACGCATCGCTTCCCGCTTGCCGATTACCAGCAGGCCTTCGAACTGATGGAGTCAGGCCAGTCCGGAAAAATTATTCTCAGCTGGGACTAACTGTCTGTCGGTTTGCTCAAGAAGCAATGAACAACACCCATCGTTATCGCGCCGGTTGGCAATAACAAGAACCACGGCAATGGCGAAATTTCGTTTCAGGAAACTCCCCTTATTCTTTCAATTCGCAACTGTTTACGGTCGCTGCAAAAAGCTGCGTCACAGCTACTGCTTTCCCAAAATAAACTATCGGTGCAAAAACGAAGTGTCAGCGTGTTTCGAAAACCGGCAATCGCCCCCTGGGCGGACTAATACATTGCTAAGTAGAATTGTAGGAGCCCGCCCAGCGGGCGAATAAACGACGCTCAGCGGACGATGTCTCAATTCAGCAATGAACGCCGGTACTTTGCGCTAATGTTTCATTCCACAACCATGATACCGCCCTTTGTACGACAGCAATATGACACCGACTATTTTTAAGAAGCTCGCTATTCGAGAGTACAAAAACAATGTGCGTAAACGCCTTTGGGATCGTTAAATTGCAGTAGCGGCGCCAGTGCCTTGTCCAGGGCACTCGCTAACCTTTCGACAGCCGGCCGCCGCGTTGAAAATGGAGCAAGATTGATTCCCGCATGTTTTGCGCTGCCAAACATGTCGACGACCAATTGTTCTCCCGGACTCATTTCTTTATCGAAATATTTCCTGCCGTAGTCGTCAAGATCAGCCAATTCCGCAGCCGCAGCTATCGCCTCGTCAATGTTACCGATTTCGTCAATCAGGCCATTTTCAAGCGCCTCATTGCCAGTCCACACTTGTCCTTGTGCGATTCTGTCAACCTCACCCTTGTCAATGTCTCGATATTGCGCGACGTTGCTGATGAATTTGTCATAGGTCTTGTTGATGACGACCTGAAATAGTGCCTTGGCGTCTTCGGACATTTCACGATCACCGCGAAACTCTCCAGCCCACACAGTAGAACCAATGCCGTCGGTCGTAATCCCAACGGTTTCAAGGGAACGCTGAAAAGTTGGAAACATGCCGAGCACGCCGATCGACCCGGTAATAGTGTACTGCGTTGCATAGATGCGATCTGCCGTCATGGAAATCCAGTAGCCTCCCGACGCCGCCAGGCTGCTCATCGAAACCACAACAGGCTTGCCAGCCGCTTTGATTTCGTCGACTTCATTGCGAATGACCTCGGATGCAAAGGTACTGCCGCCAGGGCTATCGACGCGCAGCACTACCGCTTTTACAGAGTCATCATTTCTCGCTTTACGCAGCAAATAGGCAACAGAATCACCACCTATTGTCCCGGGTGGCTGGGTACCGTTTTGTATTTCACCCGAAGCGATAATGATCGCGACGTTTTCATCCGCCGCGTTGTCTCCTTTGAGGAGGCGCATCTGATTTAGGTAATCGCCCAATTCGGTCGCGGCATAAGTATTTTCGTTTTCCGGATCCTCGCCAACGATATCTATAATGCGTTGTCGAACGTCATCTCGCGTCAATAATTCATCGACGAAGCCGAGTTCAACAGCAAGCGTCGACAGCTCACCGTCCTGAGAAGTTGTATTCGCGATAAGGTTTTCAAGCAAATCGTCGATCGTATCCTCGTCAAGCTGTCTTGCAGTCTGGATATCCTGCTTGTACAGGCCCCACAATTGATCGAGCAGGCTGGTCATCGACTCACGGACCGGGTCTGACATACGATTCGCTGTGTACGGCTCTGTAAACGATTTATGTGTGCCTACACGAAATACGTTCCAGTCGATCTTCAGATTATCAATTGCCTGCTTAAAATAGTTTTGATAGATGCTAAAACCACGCAACAACAACAGCCCCTCCGGGTGCATATATATCTCATCCGCGTGAGCGGCGAGATAATAAGAACCCTGGCCATAAAAATCCGCATTGGCAATCACGATCTTGTCCGCAGATCGGAAATCGTCAATCGCTTCGCCGATACGTTGTAGCTTGCTCAACCCGCCACTGGGGATAGCGGACAGATCCAGATAAACAGCAGTGATACGATCATCATCTTTCGCGTACTTGAGACCATCAACAATGTCTTGCACTAATGTCTGCGGCTGAGAATTTTCCATCAACTCCGCCAGCGCCCGATCGTAAGGGTCGCCCTCGAGCTGCTCAACGATATTGCCAACCGGCTTGATCACCAACGCCGCCTTTTTCGGAATCAACGGGCCTGTAGAAGACATGGCGCCGACGAATACTGAGAAAATAATAAGCAGAATCAAAAGGTGCAGGACCTTGCGAATCGCGTCAACACCTGACCACAATGCGGAAAATAACCGAACCAACGTTTTACGAATACTCATACACAACTCCATCAACTGTGCTTACAACGAACGCATATTGCCCAGCGGTATTTTGCTGTCCGAATACCTGATTTTCCTGCTACTCATTAGCCACCGAAACGATGTCCGATATCGCTGGTAATAATGCGACGCCGTCGTTCAGTGGTCGAGAGTAGCTAATGCGGTAAATTATGCCATTTTGGTCGTCGCTGACTAACATGGACCCATCATCCAGAACCAGCAGATCAACAGGTCGTCCTGAACTCTCTTCGTTCTCCAGCCACCCATCAGCAAATACTTCATAGCCATCGGCCTTGCCATTGGCCATTCTCACGAGGCTTATCCGGTAACCGACCTTCTTTGACCTGTTCCAGGAACCATGCTCGGCAATCAGGATCTGGCCATCATATTCATCAGGAAACATGTTGCCGGTATAGAAAAGCATGCCAAGCGGGGCAACGTGCGCTGGCAACTTCTGCGCAGGAGCGACGAATTCATCACAGTCGCGCTGCTCGCCGAAATCCGGATCAGGAATATCGCCACCATGACAAAACGGAAAACCGAAATGCATGCCAATTTTCGGCGCATGATTCAATTCTCCTGGCGGCACATTATCACCCAGCATGTCACGCCCGTTGTCTGTGAACCAAATCTCGCCGTTATCCGGGTGCCAGGAAAACCCGACTGAATTGCGAACACCTCGCGCCACGACCTCTTGCTCCGATCCGTCGACGTTCATGCGGGAAATGTTTGCAAAACCTTCCCTGTCGCAAACGTTACACGGCGCACCAATACTAATGTAAAGCATACCGTCGGGACCAAAATCGATATAGCGCCAGCCATGATAACTTTCCGTCGGCAGCGAATCGATGACAACTTCGGGCTTCGGAATTTCGCCCAAATTAGCTTCGATATCGTTGTAACGAATAATCCTGTGATTTTCTGCCACATAAAGATCGCCGTCATGGAAGGCAATCCCATTTGGCATTTTCAGTTTTTCCGCCAACGTTAATACAGTCGGGCTCGCGCGTCCGCGTGGAAGCAGCGCATACACCCGGCCATCACGGCGAGTCGATACAAAAACGGTACCGTTGTCACCAAGCGTCATTGAGCGAGCGTTGGGAACATTGTCCGACCATATCTCAACCGAAAAACCTGTGGGGAGATTGATTGCAGACAGATCCGGTTCCGTTTGCGCTAATACGCTCTTGCCGGAAGAAAGCGCAACGAAAACAGTACAAACTGATAGCGCAACACGCATAGCCGATTTTTTTCGGGAATTCATTTCCATTTTTTTACAGGAACCGGATCAATCTGGAATTAACCAAAGCGACAAGCCCGGCCAATACATAATAATAAGGACAGAAAACATGAGGATAATCAGGAACGGAAAGGTTGCAGAGTAAACGTTCATAATTGGTCGATCGAAACGGTAGCTCGCAATAAACAGATTCAAGCCAACCGGTGGTGTGAGATATCCAAGCTGCATGGCAGAAAGGAAAACAATTCCAAGGTGAAACGCGTTCACGTCATATTGCGCGGCAATCGGCAATATCAAAGGCACAACCAACACGATGGCTGAGAAAATGTCGAGTATCGCACCGAGTACCAATAGAAAAATAAACAGCAGAAAGAGAAAGCTCGCCTGGCTGGACACGAACTCAGTAATGTAACCAAGCAACGCCTGTGGCACGCCTGCATCAATCATGTAGTTGGTGGATGCGAGTGACACGCCGAGAATAATCAATATACCGCCAACCAATAACATTGACTCGCGCATTACTGCCGGCAAGTCTCTGAGTTTGATTTCACGCAGAATAAACACCTCAACCACAAGAACATATAAAGCGGTCACAGCAGCGGCTTCCGACACCGCGAAAAATCCAGAATAAATACCGCCAAGAACCACAATGGGCAAAGGCAATTCCCATTTAGCCTCGGCTACTGCCGCACCGACCTCTTTCCATGAAAATGACTTTAGAGGCTTGCGATTGTGCCGGTTGATCCAAAGGCTGTAACCGGAAAGTAGAACAAGCATCAGCATGCCGGGCAGCACACCGGCACGAAATAAGTTATCGATGGAAACTTCCGCAATCACGCCATAAAGAATTAACGGCAAAGACGGGGCAAACAATAATCCCAGGCTACCGGACGTCGTCACCAACCCCAGGTTGAAATTATCCGGATAACCATCCTGCTTGAGCGCCGGATAAAGAATCGCACCCAAAGCGATAATCGTTACGCCGGAAGCTCCCGTAAATGCTGTAAAAAACGCGCAGGCTGCCAGTGAGACCAACGCAAGCCCTCCTGGCATCCAGCCCAGCAAAGCACCGGTCATTCGCACCAGCCGTTTAGGTGCATTGCTTTCGCTAAGCAAATAGCCAGCGAAAGTGAACAACGGGATTGCTGACAGAAAAGGCATGTTAGCAATGCCGAGGACCTCGATAGCGATTGCCATCAGGTCGATGCCTTCTTTCTGGTAGCCGATCATTGCACTTGCCGCAATGACCACGAATAGTGGCGCACCAAATATCGCCAGAACTACCAGGAGGACGCTGAGCAAAATCATGTGGAATCAGCGCTGGATTCTGCGGTGCTGAAGAGTGCCACGACTTCGCCAACAAACGTCAGGAAAAAGCGGTATGCCATCAATGCAAAAGACAACGGCAGGACCATGTACGCGATCCACGCTGGTATGTCGACCAGCACTACGTCTTCGAATTCGTGCGACAGTTGTACGTACTGCCAGGAATACCAGGCCAAAACAGCACACATGGACGCCGCAAATGCGTCAACAATAATTCGCGGAAAGCGCGCATACTTTTCAGGAACGAAATGCGACAGCACATCGATACGCAAGTGTCTGTCGTTACGAGCTGCCGCGACTGAGGCAATCAGCGCGATCCAAAGTACAATCAATTTAATTAGCTCTTCTGTCCAGACAAAGCCGATACTAAAAAACAAACGCAATACGATCTGGCCGACCGCCAGAATGATCATAGTGCTTAGCAAAATAACCAGCGATGCATTCTCCGCCGCTGTTCCCCAACGCTCCAGGCGCTGCAACAACCCCGTGGAGTCGTCAGGCACTATTGGGCACCCGCGACTTGTTCCTTCCGATAGTCGTCAATGTGCGATTGCATCTGCTGCAGGAGCTCAAGTGAGAACATACCGTTCTGAGCCATTTTTCGGTTGGTATCAGCCGCGACCGCGCGCATTTTTTCGAATTCGCCGGGCGTCGGCTCCACCATTTCCAGACCAACACTTTTAAGTGCTTCAATCGCGTTTTCTGATTCCTGCATGCTGCGCTCACCAACCCTGGCATACACTTTCGACATTACTTCACGAACAATGTCCTGATCAGCTGCATCCAGACGCCCGAAAGCTTTTGCCTGTATTCCCATGAACCCCATCACATAGAGAACAGGCACTCGCGTCACGTATTTAACCTTGGTGTGCCACTGCAATGCCACCGCAACTGCGGGCGGTATTGCCACAACATCGATGAGCCCGGTCTGCAGCCCGGTCAACACGTTCGTCAATGACGATGGATATGGTGTCAACTGCAATGCTTTCATCGCCTCAAAACTTATTAAATCACCTTCGGGCAACCAGATTTTCTTGCCCTTCAAATCCTCGTGGCCGCGTATCGGTTCATTAGACATGATTATTGCAAACCCGCCACTGGCAAAACCGAAGCTCACGTAACCCAGGTCTTCGAGTTCTTGCTCAAGTTGCGGATCAAGAATCTTGCGTACGTAATTCACCTCGTCTTCTGATTCAAAGACGAACGGTAAACCGTACATATTCAATTCCGGAAATTGTTTCTGGAAATCGGTCGGGGAAAATGTGCCCCCATGCAGCTGGCCAATCTTCATCTTCTGCAGCACTTTCGCCGTCGCGCCTTGTGCCCCACCCCAGTAAAACTTCAGGATGACGCGACCCTCTGTTTTTTCTTTGATTTCAGCGGCGCCTGCCGTGAAGTCCGTCGCCCACTGTGAGTTTTGCGGTGCGAGCGTCGCAATCTTTATTTGCGTAGCGGCGAGTGCGACAGTGCTGCCACCGAGCAGTATTACGAATACCGCAAAACCTGTCTTAAAAGTTTTCATTAGCGTACTCCAATGTAGTTCCTTTCGCCGACGCCTTCCATGTTCTAACACTGGCATTCTCATCAGAAATAATCATCTGCACTTGCCAGCAGTTCAGCTGCATCACGTTGCGCAAGTACATTCGTTAGTGTGAAACCCGGCACCTCTGCATCAGCATCCATTACTTCCTGCAGTAGTGTGTCGTGTAACTCTCTCTCATAAAGCGTGCGTGCATAACCGCGCGCAAATTCAACCTTGGCACTGAGATCCCGACCATCGGAAATCTCTATTGCGCGCTCGAAGTAGGCTCGGCCTTTTTCCATTTCTCCGCCCAGTGCCGGTGGTCTTAAAGTGGCCAGGATCCCGAGGAATGTATACACGCTGCCATCTGCTTCGCCATCCGATATCTCAAGATATCGCGTGAGGAGCGCTTCCATGTGTGGCAATTCTGCGAGCGCAACATAGTCATCACTGTGCGCCCTGATATAAGTGAGTGACGCGATTCCGTGGGCATAAACAAAATCAGCATGCTTCTCACTGAGCCCGCCAAGCGTCTCTGTATATTCATCGAATGGCATGCCCAGCCAATCACATGAAGGTTTGTATTTCACACACATGGCCTTCGAACTGTAGCGACGTGCTCGCTCAGTGAGGCGCCTGGCACGATCGGGATCTTCTGCAAAGACCGCACCGTAGGTGGCGTAAAGATTGGCTGCGGCAGCATTAAGGTCCGGGTCGTCCGGGCTTCCTTCGAGAAAGCTGTCGAGCAATAGCAGGTAGGCCGGCGCGCCGTCTCGTACGGTTTCCGGGTCATTTTGGTTGAGAACAGCGGCCGAAAGGTTGTCGGCAAACCCGCTGGCGGCGGATGACATCAGGGAGGCGCAACCGCTGTTCAGCAAGAAAATGCTGATTATTGCCAGACGGCCGATTCGCACACTCATTCCATTCGCCATGCTCATGCCTCGACAGACCTTGCAAGCGCAGGATGGTTCAGGGACATACTCCGTATGTTTCTCTATATTGGCAATTCGAACCTTATACGGTCCAAATTGCCCAAAAGGCTAAATCTTTTCTTTGATTCTTGCGGCCTTGCCAGTTCGACCACGGAGGTAGTATAGCTTCGCACGCCGCACATCGCCGCGTCGTTTTACCTCTATGGCGCTGACCGCATGGCTATAGGTCTGAAACACGCGCTCAACACCCTCGCCATGAGATATCTTGCGTACCGTAAACGACGAATTGAGGCCACGATTGCGCTTGGCAATAACGATTCCCTCGAAGGCCTGCAATCTCTCGCGAGCGCCCTCTTTCACCTTAACCTGTACGACAACCGTATCGCCCGATGAAAATACGGGGATATCTTTAGTCATTTGTTCTTGCTCAATTGCGTCGATAATTTTGCTCATTTCATTCCACCTGCCGGTCACATTGCCGACTAGTCCTTGTTGTTTAGTGCCAAAAACTCATCGAGCAGAGTCTGCTGCTCGTCATTTAATTCCATCTTGCCGACCAGATCGGGCCGCCGTAAATAGCTGCGACCCAGTGCCTGCTGGTAGCGCCACTGCGCGATTCGCGCGTGGTCTCCCGACAGGAGCACCTCCGGCACACGTTGACCCGCTATCTCTTCAGGCCTCGTGTAATGCGGATGATCGAGCAATCCGTGCATAAAAGAGTCTTGTTCTGCTGACTCCTCGTCGCCGAGAACACCCGGTAACAACCGAACCACCGCATCAATCACAGCCATAGCCGCGATTTCGCCACCACTAAGCACAAAATCTCCCAGTGACAACTCTTCATCAACCTGTGACTCAATGAGCCGCTCGTCGATTCCTTCGTACCTGCCCGCCAAAAATACAATGCCGGGCAATTTTGCATATTGTCTAGCTTTCGCCTGATCGAACACCACGCCCTGTGGTGACAAACAAACGACGGGTGAACCCGCGGGCTGCACCGCCTTCGCAGCACTCAGTGCAGCTTCAAGCGGCGCATATTTCATCACCATTCCCGGACCACCACCATACGGCCGGTCGTCAACGGTGCGGTGCGTATCCCCGGCAAAATCCCGTGGATTCCTGCACTCAAGCGACAGCAAACCTCGATCGACTGCCCTGCCCACTACACCGTAATCAGCGAGTGTGCTCACCATCTCCGGAAAGATCGTGACGACTTGCATCTGCATCTCGTCAGTCCCATTCCCAATCGACGTTGATAATGCCCTTGGCAAGATCAACGTCTTTAATTACGTCATCTTTAACAAACGGGACCAGAATTTCCTGATCCCCCTGGACAACAAGCACATCGTTTGCCCCTGTCGCCAGTATATAAGCCACTTTGCCCAGCACCCGGCCGTCGCATTGGACAACCTGTAATCCTTCAAGGTCGGTCCAGTAATACTCGCCGCTATCGGTTTCCGGCAAATCCGCTCTCGCTACCCCTATCGTGGTGCCCACATAAGTGGCAGCCACGTCCCTGTCTGTTACATCATCCAGTCGGGCAACTATTGTCTTACCCTGCTTTCTTCCTTCTGCGACGCTCGTTTCATGCCACACACCATTTTGCTCAAGGAGCCAGCTCTCATACTTGAGAATTGCTTCGCGTGGCGCGGTGTAGGAATGCACCTTGACCCATCCCTTGACGCCATAAAGTCCGGATATACGGCCAAGAATAAGCGGCTTCGAATCAGTTGGTGCCACAGCGCGTGTTGCTTTGCTTTGCCACCTCATGCTGCTGCGGCGAACAACGCTTAGCTGGCGACAGCTACCTTACGCTGCGCCTTCAAAAGCGATGCAACACGATCCGATGGTTTCGCTCCCTGACCGATCCAGTAATCAACGCGTTCCAGGTCGATACGAATATTCTCCTGGGACTCTTTGCCAAGAGGATTAAAAAAGCCAAGGCGCTCTATATACCGGCCGTCCCGACGATTACGGCTATCGGTGACCACCAGGTGGTAAAAAGGACGCTTTTTCGCACCAGCGCGCGAAAGACGAATACTAACCATTACATTTCCGTTTAAGTAAGTTACGGGCAGACATGCCCATGCCCGGGCTGACCCGAGTTAACGGCGCATTTTACTCATTTTTGCTCGAATGTGAAGCACTTACGAGCGAAAAATAGCCTCAATTTCCGGCTAAATATCTCACCCGTGCATACGCCGCTACAGCGGACATTACGGCCCACGCCTGGTTATGCAGGCGGCAGACCATTATTTGACCGCGAAAACCGCGGTTCGACCCCGGTTTTCTACCAAAACCGGGGTCGAACCGCGGTTTTTAGCCCATTCCTGGCGGGAGCATGCCGCCTGGCATGCCGCGCATCATCTTCTTCATACCGCCGCGGGACATCTTTTTCATCATTTTTTCCATTTGCAGATGCTGCTTAAGGAGTCGGTTCACGTCCTGAATCTCAAGCCCGGAGCCTCTGGCAATGCGTTTTTTCCGCGATCCGTTGATGACCTTCGGAAATCGGCGTTCCTGCGGGGTCATGGAATTGATGATCGCAATCTGGCGGCGGAATTGCTTCTCATCTGTAGAATTCTTGAGCGCTGCTGCGTTCACATTGCCGGGCATCGGTAGCTTCTCCAGCATTGCAGCCATGCCGCCCATGTTCATCATTTGCTCCAGCTGGTCTTTCAGGTCCGACAGATCGAAGCCACGGCCTTTTTTTAGCTTCCTGGCGAGCTTGCCCGCCTTTTCCCGGTCAACCTTATCCTCTATCTCCTCGACCAGTGAGAGCACATCGCCCATGCCGAGAATTCGTGATGCCATGCGCTCCGGGTGGAATACTTCCAACGCATCGATTTTCTCGCCGACGCCGATGAAACGGATTGGCTTGCCGGTTACCTCGCGAACAGACAGCGCGGCGCCGCCTTTGGCATCGCCATCCGTCTTGGTCAGAATGATGCCGGTCAACGGCAGTAGTTCGCCAAATGCTTTGGCTGAGTTAACCGCATCCTGGCCGGCCATGCTGTCAACAACGAACAATGTTTCATGCGGCGTCGCGCGGGCATGCGCTCTTACCGCCTCAGCCATCATTTCGTCGTCAATGTGCAACCGACCTGCCGTATCGACAATCAGGACATCCATATGCAGGCGCCGGCTCTGGTCCAGCGCACGATCAATAATATCTTCCGGTTTTTCATCCGCAGTGCTGTCACAGTGCGTCGCGCCTATTTCGCCGGCCAGTCGTTCCAATTGCAATATCGCTGCGGGCCGGTGCACGTCAATACTCACCAGCATGACCTGCTTTTTATCCTTATCTATCAGGCGCCGCGCCAGTTTGGCGGCAGTCGTCGTTTTGCCCGCGCCCTGCAAACCGGCAAGAAAAATGACGACCGGTG
Source organism: uncultured Woeseiaceae bacterium (assembly GCA_964403695.1). Lineage (GTDB taxonomy): Bacteria > Pseudomonadota > Gammaproteobacteria > Steroidobacterales > Woeseiaceae > SZUA-117. The sequence goes on from CAYOHF010000021.1 coordinate 30,252, forward strand.
GTTGCGCCCTGAGATCCAGCGGTACCGTTTCGCTGCCGAGAACAGCAACCAGCTCACTGTGGATAATCTTAACCAGCGCCTGGCCCGGCGTAAGGCTCTTGCCAACTTCCTCACCAACGGCTCTTTCACGAATTTTTTCTATGAATGTTTTGACAACCGGCAGCGCGACATCCGCTTCCAGTAGCGCCAGCCGGACCTGTCGCAAAGTGTCCTTAATATTGGCTTCGGTCAGCCGACCTTTGCCAGTAATGTTGCGCGCAGCCTGGGACAGGCGATCAGACAGGTTTTCGAACATGGTATTACCACGATAGGAAGGACGGCGCATTCTAACTCGATCAGGTAGCAGGAAACGAGTCTGCAAATGCGACCAGGATTGGCGAGGCACCCGTAGGAGCCCGCCCAGCGGGCGAGTTCGCTATTCTTGGTTATTGCACTACAGATCGATCCGGCGCCGGCCATTGGCGAACTCGCCCGCTGGGCGGGCTCCTACATTAACTTATTGCCCCACCGTGAATACGCTTATCGAGCAGTATCAGGGTTCTAATGCCTCGCACCATATGGGATGATTGTTAGCGCAAAATTCATGGCTCTGATGGTCGGGTGTCTGTGTTTCAAATAATGATTTTTTTCTTGTACTCAATCGCCGGTATCTTGCTGGCGCTGACCCGTTTGCCGCGCTTTTCGGCGAGCAGCAATGCAATGCTCTCCAGCGCAACAATTTGTGGCCTCGGCGGTTTCATCTGGCATGCATGGACACTTTGGATTGTCATCATTCTGCCTGACGGATTGTCGCTCTCAATTGGCAACACCGCGTCTTTCATAGGCCTGCTAATTGCTTTGGTCGCGTTGTTTGGAGCACTGCAACCAACTTTAAGGGGTCTCGCCGGAGGGCTGTTCATTCTTGCAGCCGCCGCTGCGGCGTTTACCGGGTGGCATACGCCAGCGCTCGCCAGTGAACCTGTCAGCTGGCAAATTCAGGTACATGTATTGATATCGCTTTTCGCCTACGGACTGCTCTCAGTCGGCACGATAGTTGCCCTGTTTGCACTGGTTCAGGAAAAAAGGCTGCGGGCGCGCAAGCTTTCCGCGGTCAATCAGCTGTTTGCGCCAATGGAGACTACGGAAAAATTGCTTTTCGGCATTACCGCCAGTGGTTTTCTTGTGCTGTTGTTCGCTGTTTTTTCAGGGGTCGCATTTGTAGACGATTTTTTCGCCAGACACCTGGTGCACAAAACCGCATTATCTTTGCTGGCCCTCATTGTGTTCGGTGTTCTGCTCGCCGGACGTCAATTTGCCGGCTGGCGGGGAAAGCGCGCGGTTTATCTTTACTTATGGGGCTTTGTCATCCTCTGCCTGGCCTATTTCGGCAGTCGTTACGTACTTGAAGAAATACTCGGCCGAAGCTGGAGTTGAGGCCCTTGACAGACTTCACTGGTCCTGCTGAACTGTAAGAGTATTCCTGAACTGGAGGTGCCCATCCTTTGGGCGATGACATTCCGCTAGCGAGCCTGATTAGCTTGCTTGTAGTACTTCTTCTTTTTTCTGCGTTCTTTTCCGGCTCGGAAACCGCGTTGATGAGCCTGAATCGGTACAAGCTGCGCCACAAAGCGCGCGCTGGACACCGGGGCGCAAAAATAGCCGAACATCTCCTGCAGCGTCCCGATCGACTGATCGGACTTATATTACTCGGTAACAATGCAGTGAACATTGCTGCCTCTGCGCTGGTCGGCGTTGTGTCCATGCAACTCGGCGGCGAGCTTGGCTTTGCGATCGGCACAGCATTACTCACAATCGTGGTGTTGATTTTTGCCGAAACGGCACCAAAAACAATGGCTGCTTTGTATCCGGAACGAGTGGCGTTTCCAGCTGCATATATTTATTACCCACTACTGAAGGTTCTTTACCCAATCGTTTGGCTGATCAACGTAATGGCCAATGGTGTTCTTTTTCTCCTGGGGCAAAACAAAGGTGATGCTGAAGGCCATGCACTGAGTCGCGAAGAACTACGCACCGTTGTTTATGAGGCAGGCACCCGCATTTCCGGACGTTACCGGAAGATGCTGGTGAGTATTCTGGATCTCGAAAAAGTCAGCGTCGACGATGTCATGGTGCCAAACAATGAGATTATAGGTATTGATCTTGATGACAATATCGAGGAGATCGCCGAGTTAATTCGTAATAGTGAGCACACCCGATTGCCCGTATATCGCGACACGATTGATCAGGTCATTGGCATACTGCACCTGCGCAAGCTCGCTAATCTGTTCAGCGAAGAGAAAATCGACAAAGATATTATTGAGTCATTGCTCGCAGATCCCTACTTCGTTCCAGAGGGCACACCGCTTAGCACGCAACTGATTCAATTTCAGAAAGGCCGACTGCGATTTGCGCTGGTCGTTGATGAGTATGGTGATATTCAGGGAATCGTAACCCTGGAGGACATCCTCGAAGAGATCGTCGGTGAATTCACGACCGATCCCGCCGATGATGAAGAAGAAATTGTCCGCGAAAGCGAAAATACCTTTCTGGTCGATGGTGCAGCAAATATTCGTGAAATGAATCGCGCCATGAATTGCAATTTACCAACTGACGGACCTAAGACACTAAACGGCCTGGTCCTTGAGTATCTTGAGACTATTCCAGACTCAGGCACGGGACTGAAGATCGAAGGCTATCCGATCGAGATTATCGAGACCAAAGATAACAAGGTTCAGCTAGCACGTATTCATGTGCGAGAAGATCGACGAAAAAAAGTTAGCGATTGACCAACGCAGGCACTTGTCTAATCAATTGCCTGCTCAAGCGCGTCGTCAAGTTTGCGTACACCGACAACCTCAATTCCCGGAATTTTTTTACGCGGTACGTTTGCAGTCGGCACAATTGCGAATGTGAATCCCTGTTTCGCCGCTTCCGTTATTCGTTCGGCTCCAAATCGCACCGGCCGCACTTCTCCGGCAAGACCGATTTCTCCAAAGCTTAGAAGTTTTGCTCGGCAGGGACGATCGCGAAAACTGGAAACGATTGCCAGCAACGAGGGCAGATCCGAAGAAGTATCACCGATGCGTAGTCCGCCAACGACATTAATGAAGACGTCTTCTCCCGACAGCGCAATGCCCCCATGCCTTTGCAACACCGCCAGAAGTAACGCGAGCCGATTTTGATCGACACCCTGCGCCAGGCGTTTCGGATAGTTGCTATTCGCATCAGCGACCAAAGCCTGAATTTCGACTAACAACGGTCGGCTACCCTCCCAGGTGACAGACACGATGCTGCCAGCATCGCCGGTGTGGCCGCGCGACAAGAATATGGCCGACGGGTTTTTGACTTCACGAAAACCGCTTTCAGTCATCGCGAACACGCCCATCTCACTACTGGCGCCAAAACGGTTCTTGACCGCACGCACGATGGTGTAACGACTTGCCGGATCACTTTCGAAATACAAAACAGTGTCGACCATATGCTCGACCACCCTTGGTCCGGCTATTGCGCCCTCTTTCGTGACATGTCCTATAAGTAAGACAGCGACTTCTTTTTGTTTCGCGAACTGGACGACGCGGCTAACGCATTCCCGCAATTGAGTGACCGAACCCGGTGCGGATGGCACGTCCGCGGTAGCCATGGTCTGAATCGAATCAATAACCAGCGCGCGGGATTGCCCCGCAGCTGCCTGCTCAAGAATATTTTCCAGCGATGTGTCTGACAGCAGGCGCAGCGACGGATTGTCGAGGCCAAGCCGCTGTGAGCGTTGCGCAATTTGCCGCAGTGACTCCTCACCGGTCGCATAACAGGTGCCCAATTCAGCCGGAAGCTGTGCCGCCACCTGCTGCAACAACGTCGATTTCCCGATACCGGGGTCTCCGCCGAGCAGTACCACCGAGCCTGGCACGAGACCGCCACCAAGTACGCGGTCAAATTCCTCGAACCCCGTCGGATAGCGCGACTCTGAGTCCTCAGCGAGCGATCCCAATGCGACAGCTTCGACCCCGCCAGCCCGATTGGTAGTTCCGGCGGACAAGGTTGTCTTGCCGAGCGAGTTCCAGGCCCCGCATTCCGGGCACTGACCCTGCCATTTGACAGCGTGAGCACCACAATCGGTGCAAACAAACGCTGTTTTCACTCGTGCCATACAATCTTCCCCCAAAATTTGCCCAAAAACCCCTTCAAATAACCTTTACCGATCGGTCAGCTAATAGCTGGCAGCGACCTATGCGGTAGCAGAATCCCAATCATAGCACCGCCATCAAGGCCGTCACGGCTCGAAAAATGCAAACCGTATCTCATTAAAAAGGCTTGCTATTTCCTATACTGCCCACGTTATGTAGAGAAGCTGAATATTGGATAAGCAACAAAAAATAAATCGCGGCCGAATGGTCGTACTCAGTTTTGTCAGCCTGCTGCTGGTGCTGGTCTTTGGACCTGGTGCACCGTGGTTCGTTGCTGCGGACAATTTTCTGTACGACCAGATCGCCACTCGAGTCAAAAACGAGCCACTGAACAATAGTGTCATTGTCAGCATTAACCCGTCCGATTTATCTGCCGATGAGATCAGCGAACAGTTTGGCATGCTTCTCAATGCGTTCAAGACTTACGAAGTCAATCGCATCATCATGGCTCAGCCGCCGCAGATGGATGAGGGTTCCGAATTGCCAGGCTGGGCGGCGTTGTTGTCCGCAGGTATTCCGGTTTATGTGCCCGACGACCACCGCCTGGCCGATGTCGCGACCAAGACTGGTATTTTACGACTGGTACCTGACCCGGACAGTGTGCTTCGAGAGTCTCAATTGTGGCATCTTCGAGGCGGCATCATGTCGCCGTCGCTACCACTCGCCATCGCGCTCGATTCCAAAGATTATGCGCCCGATCCGCGCGTATCAAGTGCCGAAGTTTCGATCTACCTCTCAAACTACTCCGCCGTTGAACACCTGGATGCAGCAGATGTCTTGAAAGCGGATTTTGCAGGAGAAACACTTCGCGGCAAAACGATTTTGCTCGACGCAACGCCGTCGCTGGCTGCCGCTATAGCAGTACTGCCCTCAGGTCAGTTTGTTACCGCATCCGAGATCATCGCAGCATTGCTCGCTAACGTTGAACAAAGGCAGATGATCATCACCCCGAACTGGATAGGAGCGCTGGAATGGCTGACTCCTGTGTTGCTGGCCATCATCGCCGCACTGTTCCTGCCGGACCGAAACCGCCGCGATATTATTCTCATTGCGACAATCACGATAATCGCTTTGATCCTGGTCGACGCGTTGTTTCTGCTCATTACTCGTATGCGGCTTGACCTCGGGCGCGCCATCATCATATTTTCCGGCGCATCCCTTCTCAGTTGGTGGCTTGCGGGAAGCGTCGTAAAGTCATCTTTCAATGCGTTTAAGCGCGGCAGCGATTTCCTGTCTGCCGGCAGGCTCGAACCCGCGTTCGCAGAATTCCGTCGCTGTGAATCAGACGAACTACTGTCGACTGTCATGTACAAATTATCCCTGGCCTTCGAGGATCAGGCCAAACCGGAGCGCGCCGAGGCTGTCCTTGAATGGATGAAGAGAACTCAGGGCGCTACGACACCACCCAACAAATTTTCGCTGGGTGGTACCAGCGGCGCACCACAGCGGCTGGGCCGCTACGTGATCGAAAAACGCGTTGGTCGCGGCGCCATGGGTGCTGTGTATCTTGCGCGCGACCCGCGTATCAACCGGGCAGTTGCACTAAAAGTAATTCCCATTGAAAAAGAATTTGAGGACGAGGAACTCGAGGAAGCACGACTTCGATTCTTCCGCGAAGCCGAATCCGCTGGCCGTCTGACGCACCCGAATATCATTACCGTGTTCGACTGCGGCGAAGACAAGCACCTCGCTTATATAGCGATGGAATACCTGCCAGGCACTTCCCTGACGGAATTCACGAACCCAAAGAAATTACTGGCACCTAACAAAGCCCTCGAACTCTGCGCCAGAACTGCCGAGGCACTTGACTACGCGCACAACCAGGGCGTCATTCATCGTGATATCAAGCCCGCTAACCTGCTTTACAGTCTCCGCCAGGATTTGCTCAAGATCAGCGACTTTGGTGTTGCCAGGTTAACCGACAACAACCGCACCAAGACGGGTATCGTCCTTGGCACACCCATCTATATGTCACCCGAGCAGCTCAATGCTGACACGCTGACGGGCCACTCGGACTTATTCGCTCTTGGTGTTACGCTATATGAGTTACTTGTCGGCGAGGTGCCGTTTAAGGCCACTAATATTGCTGTACTCATGACTAAAATAACGACCGAAGATCCGGCGCCGGTGTCGAACCGACGGCCGGGCGTCCCCCCGAGCGTCGATGCGGTGCTTTTCAAGGCACTTGCGAAGCGGCCGGAAGACCGCTTCACTAACGGCGCCGAAATGGCGATTGCATTGCGCAATTGTGCTAAATATGCGGCCTGAGCCGGATAGCGAAAAATAATCGAATGAGTCTGCGAGATAAAATATCCTTTGCTGAAATTACCGATGTCGGTAAGGTTCGCGAGCACAACGAAGATGCCATTGGCTCGGACAATGATATGGGCCTGCTGGTGCTCGCAGACGGCATGGGCGGTTACAACGCCGGTGAAGTCGCAAGTGGCATCGCGGTACAGACTATTACCGAGCTGGCCTTAGAGGGTGCCACTCGCGAAGAACGCAACGACCTCGACCCAACGACCGGCATGATGCGCCAGACTATTGTCCTGCGCGATGCGGTTTCCAGGTCCAATAAGATCATCTTCCAGACGGCACAAAGCCAGACTCACTGTGAAGGCATGGGGACGACGCTGGTTGCTGCCCTGTTTTACGATAACAAGGTATCTATCGCCCATGTCGGCGACTCGCGCGCATACCGGCTCCGCGGAGGCGTGTTTGAGCAGCTCACGCTGGATCACTCCCTGCTGCAGGAACTGGTCGATCGTGGCTTTTATTCAGAGGAAGAGGCCCAGCGCTCGACCAACCGCAATTACGTCACGCGGGCACTGGGTGTGGAGCCTACCGTGGATGTTGAGGTCAATGAGTTCGATGTCCTGCCCGACGATATTTATCTGCTTTGCTCAGACGGCCTGTGCGACATGGTCGAAGATGAGGATATTCACTTAACTATCAGCACGTTTAATGCTAGCCTTGATGTGGTTGGTCAACAGTTGGTGCAGCTTTCCAACGATCACGGCGGACGGGACAACATATCCGTGATGCTGGCGCAGGTACTGGATTCGTTTGAAGCGAAGAAAGGATTGCTGGCACGGTTACAAGGTATGTTCGGTTCGTAGGGAGGCAGAGCGTCAGGGAGACACTCTGCGATTAATACTGTCTTAATAAGAGCGATAATACTGATATGGCACGTTTAATCCTGAGTCTGGACAGTCAGGTTCTGGCTGAGTACAACATGTCCAAAGAGCGTTACACAATCGGACGCCTGCCGGACAATGACGTACGCATCGACAATCCCGCGGTCAGTGGCCACCACTCCCTGATTATCAATATCCTCAATGATTCATTTCTTGAGGATCTAAACAGTACCAACGGTACTTACGTCAACGGCAAGTTGATCAAGAAACATGCGCTGCAACACGGTGATGTCATTACGATTGGCCACCACCAGCTGCGTTTTTCTGATCAGCAGACCAATGAGACGGAACAAGACGAATTCGAAAAGACCATGGTCATTCCGGCCGGCCAGCATAATGCTCAACAACTGGAAATGGCGGAGAAAGCTGCAGATGCAGCGGCGGCGGCCGAAGCGGCTGCCCCTGTGGCCGACGACCGGATTGATGTCAAAGTCGATATGCCCACTATAGACCCAGAGCCGGAGCCAGAGGAAGAAGTTGCTCCCGTCCTGCAACCGGAACCGGCACCACCTCCACCGCCACCTCCACCGCCGCCTCCTCCTCCGCGGGAACCCGCAGCACACACGGCAACATCAGCTGGAATTGATCCACGCAATGCACCAAACGCATTGCCAATGGCCAAACTGCAGGTGTTGAGCGGTGCGTTTGCAGGTCGCGAACTGGAATTGACGAAAGCGTTAACGACATTGGGTCGCCCCGGCGTACAAGTGGCCGCCATCACGCGGCGTGCCGAGGGTTATTACTTTGTGCACGTAGAGAGCGGTGAGGAAGGTGATTATCCGCTGGTCAATGGTCAGCCAATTGGCGCCCAGGCCCGCAAGCTCTCAGATAATGACGTCCTGCAACTGGCTGGCGTCAAGATGGGCTTCTTCGCAAGCTAGGTTCCGCCAACACGATTCTTTCTGACGTCACTCGTGGGAGCGGCATCCTGCCGCGAATTCAATAATTCGCGGCAGGATGCCGCTCCCACGAGTGACACAAAAACCCGGCCGGATCAGTTTTTGCGTACACTATTTTCCCGGTTCATAACGCCACAAACCAGCTCATACGGAATCGCAGCTGCATGATCTGCAATTTCTTCGACCGGCAAGCCCTCTCCCCACAGGACAACAGTGTCCCCAACCTGATCGGTCGCGTCTGCGCCAAGGTCTATACTGCAAAGATCCATTGATATGCGGCCCACCACCGGCACGCGGCGGCCGTTGATAAGAACCGGCGTTCCACTGCTTATATGGCGGCTGTAACCGTCGCCGTATCCCGCAGAGATGACTCCAATCCGGGTGTCTTCCTGTGCCTCCCAGGTACCTCCATAACCGACACGCTCACCGGTACTGATATCCTTGACGGCAATGAGATGAGCCTCGAACTGCATGGCCGGGCTCAGCCCGAGTTCCGCCCCGCATTGGCCCGGAAACGGAGAGATGCCGTACAAGGCCAGGCCTGGGCGAATCCATAGTCGACCCGCTTTGCGGAGGTCCGCGAAAACCTCAAATTCTTCTGACCAACCTAACACTCCGGCAGAATTGGCAATACTGACCTCACCGGCGAAATCGTCAGCAATGACTCGAAATGCCTCTATTTGCGTTTTTGTCGTGGAATCTTGTCGGTCATCTGCATTTGCCAGATGGGTCATCAGGTGGACGTCGCTGACGGCCGGGCAATTCCTCAAGCGAGCAATGACTGTGGCTGCAGATTCAGGGCGGAAACCGAGACGATTCATGCCGGTATCAATCTTCGCCCAGACCGCTACATTTGCTGAGCCGTGCTGTTCGAGCCAGATGATTTGCTCTTCGGTGTGGACACAAATTTGCAACTGCAAATCAATTGCCTGATCAATCTCGTTAGCGGAGAACACGCCGCCGAGTAATGCAACTGGCTTGTCGATGCCGGCATGCCTGATATTGATCGCTTCGGAGAGTCGTGCCACGGCCAGGCAATCGGCGTCCTGAAGACTACTGGCAACAGCAATCAGTCCATGACCGTAAGCATTCGCCTTTATAACGGCCATCACCCGTGCCCCGGGTACCTGATTCTTGATTAACCGGAAATTTTGTTGAATTGCGTCGAGGTTGATGCACGCCCGTGCACCGAAACTCACTGATAGGCCTCATCCGCGTAAGTTTCCGGAACCCAGTTTTCGAACTTGGTGTAACGGCCAACAAATGTGAGCGGGAAATCACCGATTGGGCCATTTCTTTGTTTGGCGATACTGATGTCCGCGATGCCCTTGCGTGGCGTGTCCTGTTTGTAAACCTCTTCCCTGTATATAAACAGAATCACGTCGGCATCCTGCTCAATAGCACCGGATTCACGCAGATCCGACATAACGGGTCGCTTGTCCGGACGCTGCTCCACACTTCGATTCAGCTGCG
>CAYOHF010000022.1:0-38759 GCA_964403695.1 uncultured Woeseiaceae bacterium
GGCGGGCTCCTACAATTCTAATTAGCAATGTAGGAGCCCGCCCAGCGGGCGATTCCCGGTTACGCTTTCGCATCCGCGATAACTTTTCTCGCCTGTTCGTCAGCTACTATATTTGTCGGTTTTCCTGAATCCCGCGCCGCAGCAAAAATTTCGGCAAGACGTGGGCCAATTGCAACGACTTGCTGCATGACTTCATCTTCATCCATGTCGTCATAGTATTCGCTGGCAACATTGATGATGCCGCCGCCGTTGATCACGTAGTCCGGCGCAAAAAGAATTCCTGCATCAGTGAGGCGTTGCCCATCAGCCTGCGTCTCGAGCTGGTTGTTTGCACCACCGGCAACAATCTTTGTGCGCAATTCAGGGATTGAGCGCTCATTGAGAATCGCGCCAAGCGCACATGGCGCAACAACGTCTACCTCTTGCGTCAGGATTTCATCCAGCGCCACACCAACAGCACCGAATTCGTCGGCCACGCGTTTGACACGTGAGTCATCGATATCCGCGACTCGTATTTTGGCGCCCGCTTCCGACAGGTATTTGCAAAGGTAATAGCCAACATGCCCGGCACCCTGCACCGCTACTGTGAGGCCATCAACAGAGTCATTGCCGAGTTGGAACTTAACCGCCGCCTCGATTCCCTTGAAAATACCGTAGGAAGTCTTAGGCGAAGGATCGCCGCCTGCATGACCTTCTTTTTTGGACAAGCCGGATACATATTTCGTTTTGCGCGAGACAATCTCCATTATCTTTACGCTCATACCGACGTCTTCCGCGGTGACGTAACTGCCACTCAACTGGTCGACATATTCACCAAATTTCTCGTACAGCGCATCTGAACCATTGAAATCCGGCGTCTTGATGATAACGGCCTTGCCGCCACCAAATTTCAGTCCAGCCATTGCATTCTTGTAACTCATGCCCTGGGACAGGCGTAACACATCATGCAGCGCCTCCTCGTCGGACTCATAAGCCCAGAGTCGCGTGCCGCCGGCCGCGGGACCAAGAACTGTCGAATGAATGGCGATAATCGCCTTGAGCCCGGTTGCCGCATCGCAGCAAAATATTACGCGTTCATGGTTATCAAACGCGGAATCGTCAAAAGCAGCCATGAAATCCCTTTAGTCCGGAGGTGGATGAACAAAATTGTTCGCTGAGTTGACCGGCCTGACAGCCGGTCGGTCACTGGCGCGCGGATTCTAGCACTGACAAAGCGTCAGTTCATATGGATTTACACCTATATTTGTGATTCCAGGGAGGACGCCAAAATTTGGCCCGCGATCTCAATATCGATGCATTGTTGGCGTTTAAGGTTGCCGCAAGAACCAGCAATCGCCCGCTGGGCGGGCTCCTACATTTCTAGTTAGCAACTGTAGGAGCCCGCCCAGCGGGCGATTGCGACAATCATATGCTTAAGCTTCTGTTTGACAGCAAAGCAGTGCGGTTGATCAATACGGGACGCCTACCGCTTTGCACAGGAATTGCATATACGGGGTCGCAGCCTTGAATGCCGTTTCTACCTTTTGCTGAAACTTTGGCTGCAGGGCATCTTCCAGCGTCAGATTTTTGACCGCGATGAAGTCCTTGCGCTTGATGTCTTCGATCAAAGGATGATCCTTGTCGAAGCCGCGTGGTGGACGGGTCAGCTTCTCGCCACCGAGCTTAAATTGCCGCTTGAATTTCGGCTCAGCACAGACGCGCAGCCATTCGGCCTGTTTGTGCGTAATTCTTTCCCGTATCCCCAACAATGCTTCCGGTGCGGGTCGCCACATCCCTGCTCCCAGGAACACTGAATCCGGATCAATGTGCACATAGAATCCAGGCGCGTGAACATCTCTCGCCTGCTCGTGGCGAAACTGAATGCCAATGTTGGTCTTGTAGGGTGTTTTGTTCTTGGAAAATCGTGTATCGCGATAGACACGCATCAATGAGCCACCCATACGTTTTGGAATGGCGGTGAAATGCGGTGCAATTTTCAAGAGCGGATCATGCATTGACTGTATGAAATTCAGTGCAACATCGAGGACCAGTTCTTCGTAACGCGGTTTGTTTTCGTTAAACCAGTCCCTGTTATTGTTCGCCTTGAGCTCGTGCAAAAACGCGATCGTCTCGGCGTTAAATGATGCGTAGCGCGTTGCCGCCATTTCAGTCTTCCTGCATCGGGTTCGCGTACATATCAGATTCATCCTCGCCATCGCGTGGCGCGAGGCAGGTAAAATCTTTCTCAATCAGGATTTTCAAAGGTTCACCACCATGCAGAATCTGTTCGGCCGAAATTGAAACCTGCTCGGTTGTCGACCATTGCAGGATTTCGCTCTCCGGAATACGAACCGTCAGTGCATTGTTTGAAATATGGGCTTCAGGATTGACTGTCGCCGGTGAGCTCTCGAGTATGTAGTCGAAGGTATTGCCACCGGCAAACCTGACCCTGCCCCTGACAAGAGCGTCGGCCCGTACTGTTTCGACCTCGGTCCGGGTGAGGCGCAGTCGAATCGAATTATCGCGAATACGAAGTTTCAAGATGGATACATTATTGTTATTACAAGCACCATTTAAGCACGATTTTGTGGCACTGACAGCGCTACTGCGAATTCAACGAATGCAGCAATACCTGCACGCTTTCAGTTTCAGGGTATTGTTCCGCCAAGCTCACAGCCGCTGCTTTCGCCTCGTCAATGCGTCCCTGGTCGCGCAGTATGGAGACCAATGCCCAGCGGATATCGAAATCGGCCGGAAAACGGTTTGCAGCATCCTGCATGACGTCAGCGGAGCGCTCAAGCCTGCCTAAAGAATTCAGCGCCACTGCATATACGTAGGCGAAACGCGCGTTGCCCGGATCCAGTGTGGTCGCCAATTCCAGCTCCAGCAACGCGTTGTCCTGCTCATTCCCGCGCACCAGCAGCAAACCCAACGAGTGATGAAGCGCCGCCGCATCCGCATCGGTAGCCAGCCCGTCGCGCAACACCTGTTCGGCATCCTGCTCTCTTTCCATGAGCCGGTAGAGATCGGCAAGATTTACACGCGGGCCGACGGCGCGTGGATCGATTCTTATCGCGGTTCGTAAAGCTGCCTCCGCTTGTGCTGGTCTGCCGGACTCGGCATAAATAGTGCTCAGGTTGCCGTGTGCTTCCGGCCGCTCCGCAACTGCATGCAATGCGTCAATCCTTTCGTCCTGCGCCTGCCGAAACGCCCTTTCGTATTGCACATGCAAAACCGAGCGTGCAGGAGACACCACTCTCGCGGCCTCTATGCGCACCGAACGAACCGGATCTACAAGCAACGGTCCCGCCCATTGAGCGCGTAACTGAAGATCCACAGCAGACAAAGTACGCAATGCGCCAATGCGAATAAACGGGTCCGGGCTCAGCAACGAATCCTGGATAGCCTTGGCGATTTGCGATGAGTACGGCGCCCGCAGCAACGTCAATGCCGTGGCCCGGGCAATTCCCGGATAGCTCGTGTTTTCGATTGCAGCGAGCAACAACTGATTGGCTCCTGCCAGGGCCGCCTGGCCAGCATGTAGCGCCAGGCCGTAGTGTTCTTTCTGCGAGTCGCCATACCACTCGCTAACCTGGCCCTGAGCCCATTGCGCATCCTTGTCGCTGTGGCACTGATTGCACGCATTGGGCGATCCTGTCGCCAGCGTCAGATCGGGTCGTGGAATACGGAAACTGTGGTCCCTGCGAGCGTCATTGCCCATATAAATGCGCGTTGGCATATGGCAATCAACGCAGGCTACCTCGTCTGCCTGGTGCCGGTGATGTTCCGTGCTCGCAAAGCGCGTCGGCAAATGACAGGTAGTACAAATATCGCTCGCTTCATTGCCACTGCGCAATTCAGCGCTATGCGGATCGTGACAATCTCCACAAGTCACACCGGCCTGGTACATGCGACTTTGAATGAATGAACCGTAGACATAAACCTCGTCACGAATCTGGCCATCCGGGAAGTAAAGGTTTTCGTCGAGCAATGCCACTGTGTGCGTATCCAGCAATGTCTTGCCAAACTCGTACTCCGAGCTTGCAACAGATCGCCGTGAGTGACACCGCCCACAAGCCTCTGGCTGGACTGGCGCACGCATCCGCAGTTCACTGCGTTCGGCAATACCCGTGTCATTATTCATTTGCCAAACGGCACGCCCCGCATCGTCGAGGTCGGTCACCAGACCCGCAAGGCCCGAAAACTCGCCGTCATTCGCCTGTTGCACGTGTCGCGAACCGGGGCCATGACAGGCCTCGCAAGCTACGTTTATTTCCGACCAGGTTGTGTCAAACGAATCACTATCGACGCTGTAATTCTTTTGCAGATTTGTAGAATGACATTCGGCGCACATGTAGTTCCAGTTCTGCTCGCGGCCGGTCCAGTGCAGCACATCCGTGTGCCCAATAAACTCGTCCGCATACAGGTGAAACCAGCGCTGGCCGCCTTCTTCTGCGCCGCGTGTATCCCATGCAATGGGTAAGGGCTGTAAGCGCCCACCGGGAAATTCGATCAGATATTGTTGTAAAGGTGTTACACCGAATACGAACTTGACCGGAAACTCCTCGAGTTCGCCATTGGCATTGTCCGTGCGTACGAAATACGTGCTATTTCGCTGTAGAAAGGTGCTGGTTACACCGAAATTTTCAAACTCAATGTCGGAAAAATCGCCGAGCACCGTTGCGGGCGTCGCATGCTGCATGGCCAGCTCGTGGTGCGAACCGCGCCAGGCGCGATCCTGCTCCTCATGACAGCTGCTACAGGACTCCGCACCGACATAAGTCAACGGGACAGGACCGTCCGCGTTTGCAACCTCTTTCTCCGGGCCGCACGAAGCAATCACCATGCAAATGGCGATAGAAAAGGCGTAGCGGGGGAATCCACGCATGAATCTAAAGATCATGCGCGATTGCTGTTGCACCCCTACCAATGCAACATCTGACACAAACATAGTGAAACTCACCGACAGCTTATTTTTTATAACTATTACAGTTTCTTTTCAGAAACTGATGCTGTCGTTCCGGGCTGGCTAGGAAAGCATCAATCTTTACCGCCAGCCCGTACGGGGTTTCCCTACTCGGCGGTAACGTTTTCCGCCTGCGGGCCTTTCTGGCCCTGTGTCACTTCCATGGACACTTTCTGTCCTTCTTTGAGACTTTTGAATCCTTCCATCGTAATAGCGCTGTGGTGAACGAATACGTCCTGACCACCTTCTCGCTCGATGAATCCAAATCCCTTATCGTCGTTGAACCACTTAACGGTTCCTGTAACTCTTTCGCCTGACATATCAACCTCTTAAAAAAAAACTCGCCAGCTAAAGCTGGCAATTACTCCGCCCCCTCAAAATCGAGGCAAACGCCATAATACTCGCAAATGTCGCATGAGGCCCGAATTTTTTGCTACCTGAAGCGGGATTTCGTAGATGGAATTAGTAAAAGACCCTTAATTTCGACTAAAAATAGTGTCTGAAAGCAGCAACCGACATTTTTTTCCGCCCCGGACATTTTGTGAAAACTAATGGTCCACCCGCAAAAAGTCCGCAAAATTCGTTGTCACAAATTCAGACTGATTCTATTTTGCGTTTTAAATCAGCGTTTGTTTACGTAGTGTTTGCCGAGCTTGTGCACGGAATTGCAACCAAGCAGCGCCATGCTGCGCTCGAATTCCGATTTCAAAAGATGCAGCGCGTGTTCCACGCCCTTTTGCCCGCCTGCCGCAAGGCCGAACAAATAACCGCGACCGATGCTGCAGGCGTTGGCGCCAAGCGCGAGTGCCTTGATGACATGAGTGCCACGTCGTACGCCACCATCACAAATGATTTCCAGCTTGTCGCGCAACGCGTCTGCGATCGGTGCGATGCAATCGACCGGTGCCGGAGCCGTCTCAAGCTGGCGACCACCATGGTTTGAGAGCATGACTGCGGTCGCGCCGGAGTCGACTGCTTTTCTTGCATCATCGACCGTTTGGATGCCCTTGATGACCAGCGGGCCATCCCAAAGACTGGCCAGCCATTCGACATCCTTCCAGCTAATAGACCGGTCGAATTGGCTGTTGATGTACTCCATCACACCCTTGCTTATTTCACTGGCCGCACTCGGGCTGCTGGTGACATTGACCATATCGAAGCCTGGATTGAGGATCGCTCTGATTGTCCAGGGAAAATGCCAGGCGTAGCTCAGCATGCTGCGAAAATTTAGTTTAGGCGGTATGCCGAAACCGGTGACGAGATCTCTTTCACGATTACCGGCAATCGGTGTATCGACCGTCAGGCAAAGTGCGTTGAATTTCTGTTCCTTGCAACGCTTTACGAAATCTTCTGTCAGCCCACGGTCCTTGAACATATAAACCTGGTACATCTTTGGTCCGTCGGTCATTGCGGCAACGTCCTCGATGGTCGTAGTACCGAGCGTCGAGAGGCTATATATGGTGCCGAAGTTCTTAGCAGCCTGAACCACTGCACGCTCTGCTTCATGATGAAACAATCTTGATGCGCCGGTTGGTGCAATGATGACGGGCCAGTCGATTTTTTGCCCCAGCACAGTCGTTCCAAGTTCGATATTGCTGATATCGGAAAGTTGAGTTGGCAATAATTCGTAGTCATTGAAGGCGTCGGTATTACGCGCCAGCGTCAACTCGTCGTCAGCGCCACCATCCATGTAGTTAAAAACCGGCGATGGCAGGTTGCGCTTTGCCATTTTGCGCAGATCGGAAATGTTATTGCAGTTGGATATCTTCATATGAATAGCCTATCACGACGCCCTACTGATCTTTATTATCACGATCAGTAGCCAACCTATGTATTCGCGGCTGAAGCCGCTCCCACAGGGTTCTGCCAGACCCCGACACTTCAGCCAGAACGACTACTTGCTGTGGGAGCGGCTTCAGCCACGAATATTTGATTCAGCAACGAGACGTTTTAGCTGCCGTCGTTTCCACAGCCGGTAGGTTTCCAGCGAGAGCAGGATCAGGAGATGAACTAGCGCGGGAACAAAATCAAAGGCGACGAAAATCCAGTGTGTAAAACTCAGCAAAGCCGCCAGGTATACCCAACGGTGCAATTTTTTCCATGCGCGCCTAAGACGCCGGACAGACGCATCATTGCTGGTAATCGCAAGTATGAGAAAAATAAAGAACGCCAGCCAGCCGCTCCACATATTAAAACTCAAAGCCTCCTGCCAGATCAGCGTGAGGCTGGCTTTCTTCTGCAGGTAGACCATCGTGTGCAACAGTGCGTAGAAGAATGATGCGACACCGAGATAACGACGGCGATGCAACAACCAGGTCGGCCAGTAGGCATTGGCAAACATGAGGCGCAATGGCGTAACCGCCAGCGTGAGAATCAGGAGGCGAGCCGCGAGTTCTCCCGATACATGTATTACTTCACCGTAAAACAGCTCATCCGCACGATATGCATAAAGCAGCCAGATGAACGGCAATGCCAGCAGGATCCACAGGAAAAAGCGTGAGTTCAGTGTCGTCTTTATCAGCCTGATCATTGCCTGCAACCGGAACCTTTATCGCCGTTGAATATCGTGGTGCAACTGTAAAGTAAAGCAAAGTTGTTTGTCATCTTCGGCTCTGATAGTTAGCCGCCTGTTGAAAAACTTCGGTTTTTCGGCAGGCCGCGTCCGGTACATGGATGTACCGTCATTTTCAATGGCTGCATGCCATTGAAAATGGGAGTCATTTGAAAACCACGTTTGTCGAATGACGATGTTGAAAAAGCCATGGATGGCTTTTTCAACAGTCTGTTAGTATTCGCGGTCTCCACGAAGACTGATGACGAAGGAAAAAGTATGAGAGACATTAAGCCCCGGCTTCTTACGATTGTTATTGCAATATTCGCTTTAGTATCAGTGGCACGGGCCGCGGATGTTGTCTTGGATGCGAACACAGCGGCAGCGGAAGAAATGTCGGCACTGCCGCACATGGACGATGTTCTGGCTGGTGTCGTGGTCAGCAACCGGCCTTTCGTCAACATTGGTGAGTTGAACCATTTGCTTAGCTCCGACCTTGACGACGATCAGCTTGAGGAGTTGTATGGCCTGCTCTTTGTATCGATTAGCTTAAACGACGCCAAGCGCTCCGATATTCTTCTGATTCCCGGTGTCGGCACTCGCATGGCACACGAATTTGAAGAATACAGACCGTATACCACTATGGAACAGTTCCGGCGTGAAATGGGCAAATATGTCGATGAGCAGGAAGTCGCCCGACTCGAGCAGTACGTCACGCTCGACTGATTTCGCGGGACGGCCGAAAAATCTTGCTGGCCGGGATAATTTTCAGAAATTCTGTTGACGCTGCACGCCGGCGCACATTACGGTGCGCACTGCACGAATTTCTGGTGAATTATGCAAGCTGACTATCATTTGTTTCCGGGAACGTCACCGGACAACGAACATTCGCAGCGAATTACCGCGGGCTGGCTGATACTGGGTCTCGTGTCCCTGATTTTTGCAGGAATTTTCTCCCTGCTGCTGGTTCTCGCCAGAACGCCGATCGTGCAGAGCTGGATCCCGTTCATCGATTTTTTTCACGTTGCCCTGGTCGTTCATGTGACGCTGTCAGTGCTCATATGGTTACTGTCGATTTCGGCCGCCATGTGGAGCCTCAGCTCTAACGGTGATAAACGCCTGTGGGACAAGGTATCATTCCTGTTGGCATTGCTCGGCACAGTAATCATTATAATTGCGCCCTTTGTCGGTGCCGGCGATCCACTGATGAGCAATTACGTGCCGGTACTGCAGCACCCGTTGTTTTTTGCAGGTCTCGGTCTTTTTGCGTTCGGCATCGCCAGCCACCTGGTGCGTTCATTGCTCACTTATCGGCGCATCGGTGCGGCGCTAACCGGTCTTGATGCCCTGCAGGCAGGTATTACATTTTCTGCCGTAGTGACCGGCGTTGCCATCGTTTGCGTCGTTGCGTCCTACGCCGGGATACCAACGCAAATGGACGGCCAGATCTATTTCGAGTTCCTCTTCTGGGGCGGCGGCCACGTCATTCAGTTCAGTTATACGCTGCTCATGATGGTGTGCTGGGTTGTTCTCGCTTACGCGAGCGGCTGCAGATTCGAACTAACGCCAAGACTGACACTGGTCTTTCTTGTCTTCCTGGCCCTGCCGATTCTTGTTGTCCCCTTTTTGTACCTTGCCCACGATGTCACCTCACCCGGTTTTCGCATCGCCTTCACCGAGTTGATGAAGTATGGCGGCCTGTCCTGTCTCCCCCTGGGCCTGGCAGTCGTCGCAAGTTTATTCAACGCCGACAAGGTCACAGGTGAGGCCAGGTATTTGCGCTCGGCGCTGATCAGCTCAGCAATTCTTTTTGCCGCCGGCGGCGTACTCGGCTTTATGATTTCCGGACTGGACATCGTAATTCCCGCTCACTACCACGGCGCAACTGTCGGTGTGACGATCGCCTTTATGGGCCTTACCTATTACTTGCTGCCGCGCCTGGGCTACGCTGCCCTGCCAGCGAGATTGGCGTTCTGGCAACCCTTGTTATATGGCGCCGGGCAGTTGATGCACATATTTGGTCTCGCCTGGACCGGTGGCTACGGCGTGCAAAGAAAGACCGCGGGTCTGGCGCAAGGCGTCGACCGCCTGGGCGAAATGGCGGGTATGGGCCTGATGGGGCTTGGTGGACTGATTTCCGTAATCGGCGGACTGTTGTTTCTGATCGTAGCCTGGAAATCGCTGCGCGGCGGGCGGCGGCAAGTCTGATGGAGATCGTTGTATTCACGCTTAACGCGATTTTCGTTTATCTATTCTCCGATTGGATTATCCGCAAGATTGAAGAAAAGCGCGGCGCCGCGTTAAGGCATCGCCAGCTTATTTTCTTTGCTGTGTTCCTGGTGCTGGTGATGCTGACATTTCAAATTATGAAAAGCATATTCACAACAGGCTTAGCATGAACGGCGCGCCTGATTCCCTGCATCATCGCCGCAGCATTTTTGACGGCTGGCGATCTATCGCGGTAACTTCGCACCCGCACATACCTAAGCCCCGGAACATAGGTACACCCGTTGAAATAGCGCGAATAGCCCGAATGATCTGATCAACTCCGCTAATGATGCGGCATATCCAGTTTGCCATGCAGCCGCGCATCAAAAGTCGAGAAATGCCCTGCAAACCAGTCGGACAGATTTTCCTGCAGTTGCTGCAGGCCTTTTTCAGGCGCATCGAAATACTTATCCATCAGATCACGTATCTGATCCAGCAACTCTTCATGGTCATCTTTGTGCGCTTCGAATTCATCGTAGTTGGCACGACGCATAACCCTCTCTTCAAGCGCAAAGTGCGCTGAGATGGTGGCGTGAACCTCACCGAGAAAGTGTTCAATCGATTCAGGATTCTTCTTGTCTTTGATTTCTGCGTAAACCGTGTTGATCAGATCAATCATTTCCTGGTGTTCGAAATCAACCGATTCAATGCCGACGGAGTATTCTGGTTTCCAGTTAAGAAGTGTCATCTTCAGTCCTACTCGATTACAAATGTGTCGTGCAGATCATCAAATCTGATAACAATGTTGTGGCCTGGCTTAATCGTCAAATTTTTTGCTAGCTCGTAGTCGAAGCTATTTTTCGCGCCCGAATCATTCATGCCTATGAAGATAACGTAATCTCCGGCATCTACTTTTGTGCGTTGATAAATATTGGACTTGCCATCGCTCCACAAACCACTGGGCAGTAACGTCTGTGCAAAAATGAGCCGGTCATCGGCACGCAACTCGACATACGCCGGGTGCCGTTCGCGTGGACATTCATTTGGCTTACGCATGTTCGGCGCCAGTTCGTTGAGCTCTTCCTGCGTCCGTGTGCGACATTCACCGATGCGCTGGCCAGCGTGGGAAAACGTTACCGATACCAGCGCCTCTTGTGGACCCAGTATATGGTAGGTCGGCCAGATCGACAGAAGACCCACCAGTGCAGCGAATGCCACGTAGAAAAAAAACTGCCCGACATATTTCATCGGCTTGCCTCAGCTTCGCTCTCGGTCGGTGCTTCCGGCAGGGACTCACGTAACGCCGCCAATTGCCTGAGTACATTGCCCTGGTGCTGCGGGAAGTCCTGCCACGCTCTGGCAATCCGGGTATCGTCTACCCGTTTTCGAAGACGCGGATCGCGTTTTCGTTCAACTCGTTGATTCGACCACTCGGCACCGAAGCGATAGCGACAACGACCATCCGAGCAACCGGTCAGGAGGATCGCGTCAGCGAATTTACGACTCAACACATAGTCCAAAAACGGTGGTGGAATCTGGCCCATGCATTTTACGGTGACTACCGCTTCACCAGCCTTCCTCAGTGTTTCGGCCGTCGTGCTGCCGTCGCAGCTGAAAGTCAGGATTCGCTGGTCTCCGCTCAGCGGTTCCGCTGCCGTCTTGATTAGCTCACGAAGATTGGCAACGGGCAGCTCGGGTAAGTCGATACCAGGAATCAGCGTGCCTTTTGAACGAAACGGCGTTGCTGTTGGACACGAGCCGACGCAAATTCCACAACTCACACAAAGATCCGCATCAACGACAGCCTCATGCTCATAATTCAGGCCATCACTGCGCGACATCATCTCAATGGCGCCAAATGGACAATCATCCGCGCATCGCTGGCAACCATTGCAGTTATCGAGATCAACGTGGGCAGGTTTTGTTTCTTTGCCCGGCGGCAACCACGGGGCGACAGTAATCAGGCTGCTGATTCCGATCAGAAAAACCCATACGATGCCTGGTGACCAGATCTGCACCAGCGGATACACGTGAAAATAAAACCAGTCGAGCTCAATCGCTTGCGGCGCAAGTGCCAGGTTTGCTTCATCCTGGCTCACTGCCGGAAAAACCACTGACAAAAGCAACATGCTCAGCAAAGTCCCGGCCATCAGTCTTCTTGGTGGATTAATACTGGGACGAGACAGGCGAAACACGTGCAGCCAGATGCCGAACACGAGAAAAATCGGCAGGCCGATCAGATGCAGAAACGCCATTAGTGTAAAGAAGCGATTGCTGACTGCCGCGGCCGTCATGAAATTGCCGGCCATCGAATCAGTAAATATGGGCAGGCTGTCCAGCAGTTCAGCCGACGTAATGGCGACATACTGCGCCAGTTCATCCCAGACCAGCCAGTAACCACTGATACCCAGTACGAAAATCATCCACACCAGCGGAATACCTGTGACCCAGCTGAACCAGCGCTTCAGCCGATACGTGTCGAACGCGAATTCTTTCAGCAGGTGCAAGAGTATGGTCAAAATAGCCGCGTCTGACGCGTAACGGTGCAGACTGCGCATGATGCCGCCGAGATACCATTGTTCGCGGGTCAGGTATTCGACCGACGCGAATGCATCGGACACGCTGGTGCGAAAGAATATGAGCAGCCAGATACCACTGATCAGCACAATCCAGCAAAAGAATATCGTCAGCGCACCGAGATGGTTGAGTGGGTTATCAGCAGAACCGAATGCCCTGGCGAGTGGGCGCTGCACCGTACCGAACGCAGCCCTGATAGTCTTTTGAAAGAATTTCAGCAATGCTTGTTCCGCTCTAGGTGCGCCGTGACGGCCGCAGGCCGCGCCACAAAAAGATGGCAGCGGAAAGTACCACTATGAAACCAATCGCGATCTGGATGAACAGGGAGTTGTCGATTTCATAACGGCCACTGGCAGGATTATAAACCGTGCAGAACAGTCGATATCGGTCAAACAGGCTGGAGACAATATGGCCAGCCGACTCGGGACGATTGAATACCAGTTGCTTGAGTGGCTCGACCAGGGCCGGCATTGAGAAGGTGATGCCATAGACCTGGCGGTAGACGATGCTGTCACGACCAACGATCGTGACCTGGTTGATATGGTCGAAACCGCGTGGCGATGCAAAGAAAATAAATCCTAATTCGTCGCTAAGTGCCGCAATCGTTTCTTTCGAAGCACTTAAGAAGCGCCAGCCGGCGTCATCAACGCCCTGCTCCCTGGCGAACGCCCGCATTGCATCCGGTGTGTCGCGCGCCGTGTCGAAGCCGATAGTGATAATCTCAAAACTCTCTTCGCCCAATACTTCACGGGCTGCCCGGGTGGTTTCGGCGAGATGTTTGGTGGTCATCGGGCAAACGTGGTGGCAGGAGGTAAAAATCATGCTGATGACCAGCGGTTTGCCCGCATAGTCGTGCAAATTTACGCTACGGTTCAGGCGATCGACAAACTGATGGTTGCCAAGTGTTCGTCCGATGGCGGACTGGGATATATCCAGCGCACGATCCGCATCGTATTGATCGATCACATCTGTCTCTGCAGCAGCAGATGCCGCAGCAATCAAGACGGTAATTAGCAAGTATCGAAACATCGATTTCGTGACCTTCAGAAAAAAAAAGGGCGGGCAACTTCGCCCGCCCTTGCTGTTTTAATGCAGCGACGTTGAGCTAATCAGCTCATTGGCCAGACGGAAGCAAGATACTTCCAGTTGACTGCATAGTAGAGCACGAATACGACCAGGAAAAAAATCGCCAGCAGGAAGGTACCCGGCGCGGCGAAGCCCCATTTGCCGGCAGCTGCATGGCCACCTTCCGGCACCACGACTGGTGAAGCCTGTTGCAGAACACTGGTAGTAAAGCCGTAACTCGATTCAGATTCGACCCGTTTACCGAAAAACACGGAGAGTACGGTTACCAGGACGAATATTGCGCCACCCAGAACTGCGGTGACACCCGATATTCCCACGATGCCCATTAATGTATAGGCACTCGCTGGATAATCGAAGCCGATCACCGCGTCAGTAAACGCCATATCCCAGTGGCGACGTTGTACACCGAGTGTACCGGCTCCCATCATCGCCATCGTGAACACCATCATGCCGCCACCAAAGAGATACGGTTGAATTTTCGCCAACCCGGGCATCACTACCTGGCGGCGAAACAACACCGGTATCAGGAAATAGGTCAGCGCCATGAAGGCGAGCGTTGAACCGATCACGACCGTTGCGTGGAAATGTCCCGGTACGTAAATGGTGTTGTGAATGATGATATTGATCTGCTCGGTACCCATGACTACGCCGGATATTCCGCCGATAAAGCCAAAACCGATGAGCGAGATAAACATTCCGGAGAACACGGGGTTGCCCCACGGTGCCTTGCGCAACCATTCGAAGAGGCCCTTGGTATAACCTTTCGCACGTTGTGCGACCTCAATCGAGCCGGGCACTGTCAGACCGTGCACCATGCTGGCAAGAACCGCGAGATACATCGCATAACTCGTATTAAAGATCTTCCATTCCGAGCTTAGGCCCGGATCCACCAGCAAATGGTGCGCGCTGGCAAGTTGCAGGAAGGCGATATACAGGAAGAAAGCGGTGCGGCTGACTTTTTCCGACAGGGGCCTGGCGCCAAAGACAATCGCAGCAATGGCATACCAGACGGAAACATGGGCGGCAACATTAATCTGTTGCGATGAATGCCCAAGTGCCCACCAGATTAGTCGGTACATGGCAGCATCGATGTTGGTTATATATCCGAGTGACCAGAGGTAGGTTGGTATCAGAATGATTGCACCTGACGCAATCGTAAACACAGCGATAATGCACGCAGTCAGCGCACCGAAAGTGACAAGAGGAATCGACCCTTTATAAGTCTTCTCCTCTTTAGCAATGACGAGAGTGCCCAGGAAAACGAAACAACCAACAAGGGCACCGACGGCAAAAAGTATGAGTCCAAGATAGAAGTTGGGATTGGCGGGCATTGGCACGTACGAGGTCATCATGACTGATGCGTCGCCGTTGAATACCGCCATGTTGTTAACAATGATACCCAGCAACATTAATGCAAAGCCAAGCCATGCCATGCGCGGCGTTGCCAGCCGACAACGCAACAATGTTGATGAACAGAAATACAAGATCGCAATCTCGAAAGTGATCATCCAGAAAATCAGCATGTTGACACCGTGCAGCGTCAGCAGTTGATAGAAGCGATCGGCAGGCAGTAGATGCACGGCCGGCCAGCGAGTTAATGTCACCAACAGTGCGGTGATGCCACCAAAAAGAAGAATGACGATCGCCATGACGGCATTCGCCCGCATCAGGGTCTCGGCCGGCTTGTGAAATTGCAGTCCGGACTCGGGGCATGTTCTGAAAAGTTCGGCGCTCATTGCCCTCCCTCCGTAATGTAGATCTTGCCGGTCATGTTGTGATGTCCAAGGCCGCAGTATTCGTTACACATGATGGTCTGTTCAGTTCCCGTATCGGGCGTGACTGTCAGGACCATTTCATAGCCGGGGAGAATCTGTGTGTTGATGTTGACCGGCTGTAACGAGAATCCGTGTTGCCAGTCCATCGAGGAAATATGCAGGCGGTAGGTCTGTCCGCGCTCAAACTCAAGCAGCGGCCACCATTGCCATAAACGTCCCACCAGGTAAACGTCACTGCCGGGTGGTGGACGCACAACCGGCAAATTTGCCGCCGTTTCGGTGCGTACTGTGTATTGGTCGACCATCGCCTGAGCCTTTGCCAGATACGCCTGTGGCGTTGTGCGATAGGCTTCATTGGACAGGTTTTGTTTACCGTAGATGTGCCACAGCGGCATCATAAAAAACATGAAAAGGGACCAGACCAGCGCGATCGCTATCCAGGTTCCTTCAACTTTGTCGAGTGGCTGCTTCCACCAGACGATCTCGGAAGGCGGTTCAATGGCACTCACGGCGTCACCCCTTTAATATTGATATAGCCGGTTCTAATTCGTTCGATCACTGAGCAATCGGAATCGTTACAATTTCCATGATTCCCCAGATGATGTAGAACACCGTCGGCAATACCACGCCTATGAAGAGCAACAAAAATGGGTTATCAAGCATTCTCTGAAAGATCGGGATGCGGACGAAATCTTGCGATCCGCTGTCTTCTTCACTCATAGCCAGTTTCCTTAGGCAGACGATTGTTATTTTTTGAGGCCCCCCGGCGTCCGCAATCGGCACCACGCTGGCAGTACAATGAGCCCAAATTACAGGTTCCAACGGTAATCTGCTTAAGGGCGCTGTAACACTGGGGAAAGTACGTAGTCTGGTAGGCTCGTTGCGGATCACGAAACGGAAAAAAAAAGGTAAGCTGCACGACATGAAAAATCACTGGAAATACCTGCTGCCGGCTCTGCTGGCACTCTGCGGCTGCGGCAAAGAGAGTGGCCCGGGCCTGGAGGCTCATGACACGAAGTACATTGCGCTAGGGCCTGACGGCCAGAAACTGGAATCGGGGCCTGGTGCCTGTGTTGCGGACAGCATCACCGGGCTGGTCTGGGAGTCCAAATCAGACACGGCGGGGCTGCATGACTGGCGCAACACCTATAGCTGGTTTAATCCGGACGAGGCGACCGGTGAACTCGATTATCGTGGTCTGCAAGACGGCGGCGTCTGTGAGGGCTCGGCATGTGATACCTGGGATTTCGTGCTGGCCGTAAACGGCGCGGGCCATTGTGGTTATTTCGACTGGCGCATGCCCTCGCGCGACGAACTAATGTCCATCAGTGACCTGCGCAAAGCGAAAAACCCGCCTACCGCCAACATGGACTTTTTCACCTACATGCAGCCCGCAGAATACTGGACCGGGTTCGACTACAGCACTCAATACCAGTCTGCATGGGCATGGAATTTCTTTTACGGTCATGATCGGGTCGACTGGAAGAAAAATCCGAAATTCGTTCGACTCGTGCGCGGCACGGCGGGCGAGCTGGAAGCTGTAAAAGAATAATAAGAAAACTCATCTATGCAGGCACTCGCAAAAACGTCGTTGCTCCTGGTCATTATTCTCGTTGTTTTGAGCGCCTATCTGCGACTGGAACATTCGGGCATTGGCTGTGAGCCATGGCCGGCTTGCTATGGCCACATCGGCGTGGCCGCCGAGAGTCCGACAGCAGCAAGCACCTATGAACGGCTGCTTGAGGAGGCGAGCCAGCCGCTGGCATGGGCCAGGCCGCTACATCGCCTGGTTGCCAGCGTTCTTGGCCTTGCCATTCTCGGGCTGTGCCTGCTCTCTTTGAATCGCAAGAAAGACCGGTTGCTGTCGCTTGGGCTGCTCGCACTAACCGTATTCCTTGCCTGGCTCGGTATTTATTCTGAAGGACTGAACAGCCCGGCGGTTGTGATGGGCAACCTCGCTGGTGGCTTCGTCATGCTCGGGTTGCTTGGCTGGATGGTGCTAAGAAAACCGCATAAGTCGCAAAGCAAGAGCACATCGTTACAAATGTGGGCAAGCGCCGCCCTTATTGCGCTCTGCCTGCAGATACTGCTGGGCGGCCTGACCAGCGCCAACTTTGCCGCCTCAGCTTGCCAGACTATCCCGGATTGTCACGGCAGCTGGCTTCCGGGTGCGGAAATCGCAGCTGCATTTGGTATCTCCAACGCCCACACCATCAGCGACACAGGAATGGTCCTGGGCGGTCCTGAACGCGCGGCAATCCACAAATTACATCGCATTGCAGCAGTGCTGACCACATTCATCGTGCTGCTCGCAGGCACAGCAGCGATCAGAACCGGTGCAGATCTCAGAATTGCTGGCATTGTAGTGATGCTGTTGGTCGCGACGGAATTCGGACTGGGCGTATCTGCAATCTTGACCAGCCTGCCAATTGGCATCGCAGTTGCCCATAACTGGATTGCGGCTTTGCTGTTGCTTGGGTTGCTGAAACTGCTGGCGGAAAGTCGTGCGGAGCCTGACATTCGCGGCTGAAGCCGCTCCCACAGCGTTTAGTAATCTATGGGAGCGGCTTCAGCCGCGAATGCTCAACACCGCGATAATATAAACCGGGGTCGAACCGAGGTTTTTTCGAAAAAACCTCGGTTCGACCCCGGTTTTGCCCTGTTACCATTGCACGTCACTGATCGACCCATAATTACCTACGGGAAAAAGTATGCAGGAAACCGTCATCAGTAATAATCGCAAAGTCGCAACCTGGCTATTAATTTGCTGTGTGCTGGTCTTTGTCATGGTCGTCCTTGGGGGCGTCACACGATTGACCGGCTCAGGTTTGTCCATGGTCGACTGGCGACCGGTAACCGGTATTTTGCCACCACTGACTGACGAAGCCTGGCAACAGAGTTTCGAGATGTACCAACTTTCGCCTGAGTTTCAGAAAGTTAATCCGCAGATGGATGTGCACGACTACAAGGGAATTTTCTGGCTGGAATATCTGCATCGCTTGCTTGGTCGCACGATCGGCATCGTTTTCCTGTTCCCATTCCTGGTATTTCTCCGTCGCGGCTATATCAAGGCCACGGAGTGGCCCAAGTATGCACTCATGTTCGGCCTGGGCGGCATGCAGGGTGTGCTGGGCTGGTACATGGTCAAGAGTGGCCTGGTCGACAATCCGCATGTTAGCCAATACCGGCTAACCGCACATTTAGTCGCCGCATTCCTTATTTACGCTTACATGTTCTGGGTTGCGCTTTCGCTGCTGTTCCCGAGAACCAGTGAGACTGCGCATCCGTGGTACCACAAGACGCTTGCGCTGACGGCATTGATAGCAGTTACAGTGATTTCCGGTGGTTTTGTCGCCGGTCTCAAAGCGGGCAAGATTTACAATACGTTTCCAATGATGGGCGACCACTGGGTCCCACCCGGCATGTTTGCTCTCGATCCGTGGTGGATTAACTTTTTCGACAACTTAGCGACGGTGCAGTTTGATCATCGCGTACTCGCGATTTCCACTTTCGTATTAATTGTGATCTTCTGGAGTCGCATCCGTAAGACAGAAATGCCTGAGCGAATTCGTAAAGGTGTTAACGCACTACTGCATACGGCCGTACTACAAGTATCTCTGGGCATCGCTACTTTGCTTTTCTTTGTGCCTACGTTCCTGGCGGTAACCCACCAGGGCGTCGCCATGTTGCTCTTTACCGTTGCGCTATATCTGTGCCACGGACTGCGTCGTATATAGGTCGCGATCAGGAGAAATCGCGGCAAGATGCCGCTCCTACGGCATTTTTTCAGGAGCGACAGCCGAAACTATTACACCTGGTTGTAGCGTTTAGACAATCATGAAAGCGAAGACGCCGCGATTTTTCAGCTCAATCGTATTTTGACATCAAAACATGCGGTAAATACCAATTCTCGATGACTGACTTATCGGACACGATGCACGCCTCATGAGTTTCGACAAACACATTTCGCCCGGCACGTCGGATCACAGTATCTGCTTCGATCAGGACCTTATTGAACGATACGGTGGCCGCGGGCCTCGCTACACGTCCTATCCAACTGCGTTGCAGTTCGCGGAATCTTTCACAGCAGTTGATTACGCCCGGCATGCAAAAAACAGCAACGAGGACAGTCGACCACTGTCACTTTATGTGCACATTCCATTCTGCAAATCACTTTGTTACTACTGCGCATGTAACAAGATCATTACACGCAATGCGGAACGAGTGGAAAGTTACCTGGGACACCTGCACCAGGAAATCAGCATGCAATCCGAGTTGTTCGATGGAGCCCGCCCGGTAAAACAATTACATTTTGGCGGTGGCACACCAACTTATCTTGATAGCGGCCAAATGTGTTCACTGTTCGCGCACTTGCGAAACGCGTTTGCGTTTGATGACAGCGAAGAACGGGAATTCTCTATTGAAGTCGATCCACGAACCGTTAACTCGGGATCGATGGCGTTGCTCGCAGAACTTGGCTTTAATCGCCTGAGCCTCGGTGTGCAGGATTTCGATTTGCAGGTACAAACTGCCGTCAATCGAATTCAGTCGGCAGACGATATTTTCGGCCTGATGGAAGACGCGCGGCAAAATCAATTCAAGTCAATTTCTTTTGACCTGATTTACGGCTTGCCGCACCAGAATGTAGAGACGTTTGATCGCACACTCGACCAGGTGCTGGAGATGCGCCCCGACCGGCTGGCGATTTACAACTACGCACACCTGCCCGCACGTTTCAAAGGGCAACGCATGATCAATGACAGCGACATTCCATTGGCGGCGACCAAGCTGGATATTTTTCACCATACGATCGAAAAACTGGGCGATTCGGATTACGTTTACATTGGCATGGACCATTTCGCCCTGCCCGACGACGACCTGGTTATTGCCCAGGAGAATGGCACACTGCAACGAAACTTCCAGGGCTACTCTACGCATGGTGAGTGCGACCTGATCGGCCTGGGCGTCAGCGCGATAGGCAGCATTGGCAACGCCTACAGCCAAAATTCCACATCGACAAAAGAGTACGAAGAACTATTGTCAGAAAATTCACTACCGGTGAAACGCGGCATCGAAATTGATCGCGACGACACGCTGCGCGGCGAAGTTATTCAGGAACTGATGTGCTATGACCGCTTGATTTTTAGTGATTTCGAAAAAGTGCATGGCATTGAGTTCAGTTCGTATTTTCTGCGCGAACTGGAAAGACTTGAACCACTCGCAACAGACGGGCTTGTGCAGATTGATGACCAACAGATTTCGATCACACCAAAAGGTCGCCTGCTTCTGCGCAGCATCGCAATGGTCTTCGACCGCTACCTGAATGCGGACGACAACACTGATCGATTTTCGAAAGCGATTTAGAAATACCATTCCACATTCTGGTCTACTGCGGCTCCATCTCGCTCTGCTCTGATATTTTCCCGGCAGTATACGTATACTGTCCCTCGTCGAAATATGCAGAACAATGATATGACCAACGTACCCTCAGATATTGATATCGCACAGGCCGCGAAAAAGAAACCGATCGCTGAAATTGCCGCAAAAATTAATATCCCGGCGGACAGCATCATTCCTTACGGTCATGACAAGGCAAAGATCACTTATGACTACCTTGAATCCATAAAAGACAATCCCGATGGCAAATTAATTCTGGTTACGGCGATATCGCCGACGCCGGCCGGTGAGGGAAAAACGACTACGACGGTAGGCCTTGGTGACGGCCTCAACAAGATCGGCAAGAAAGCTGTCATGTGCCTCCGTGAGCCGAGCCTGGGTCCATGCTTTGGCATGAAAGGTGGAGCGGCAGGTGGCGGTTACGCCCAGGTTGTACCGATGACCGATATTAACCTGCATTTCACTGGCGACTTTCACGCCATTGGCGCTGCGCACAATCTTCTGTCGGCGCTGATAGACAACCATATGCATTGGGAAAACCAGCTCAACATAGATCCACGTCGTGTCAGCTGGCGTCGCGTCGTTGATATGAACGATCGCGCGCTGCGTACAATTACTTCCGGTCTCGGCGGCTTTCACAATGGTGTTGTACGCGAAGCCGGATTCGATATTACGGTTGCCTCCGAGATCATGGCCGTATTTTGCCTGGCCAACGATCTCGAGGATTTACGCGAGCGCATCGGCAACATCACGATTGGCCATACCCGCGATAAGCAACCCGTACAAGCGAGAGCATTGCAGGCAGAAGGTGCATTAACTGCCCTGCTCCGCGACGCACTGCAGCCAAATCTGGTGCAAACGCTGGAGAACAATCCTGCATTGATGCACGGCGGACCTTTCGCCAACATTGCGCATGGCTGCAATTCAGTCATTGCGACCAAGACCGCTCTGAAACTCGCCGACTATGTGGTCACTGAAGCAGGTTTCGGTGCCGACCTTGGTGCGGAGAAGTTCTTCGACATCAAATGCCGCAAGGCGGGCCTGAAACCGGATGCTGTCGTGTTGGTTGCAACCACCAAGGCGCTAAAAATGCATGGTGGCGTGGCAAAGAGCGACCTGAAGGGCGAAAACGTAGACGCAGTGACAAAAGGTTGCGCCAACCTTGGACGACATATCCGTAATATTGGGCAATTCGGCGTTCCCGTTACAGTAGCCATCAATCATTACGTGACAGACACCGATGCAGAGCACCAGGCAATCAAAGATTATTGTGCGGAATTCAATGTAAGCTGCACCGTGTCATCGCATTGGGAGCACGGCGGTGAAGGTGCTGTGCCACTTGCTGAAACCGTCGTTGACCTGATCGACAGCCACAAATCCCAGTTCCGTCCCTTGTACAAAGATGAATTGCCGTTGTGGGAAAAGGTCCGGCGCATCGCGCGATCAATTTATGGCGCCGATGACATTCTTGCGGACAAAAAGATTCGCGACCAGTTTACCGACCTCGAAGAGCAAGGCTACGGTCATTACCCGATCTGCATGGCCAAGACGCAGTACAGTTTCTCGACTGACCCTAAATTGCTCGGGGCGCCGACCGGTTACGATGTCCCTATCCGTGAAATCAGACTCGCAACAGGCGCGGAATTTATTGTCGTGATTTGTGGCTCGATAATGACGATGCCGGGGCTACCGCGTAAACCTGCGTCCGAAAATATAAGTGTCGACGAAAACAGGCGAATAACCGGTCTGTTCTGACAAGAAGGACAACAACATGAACAACGTCGTGAAAGTTCTGGCCGCACTTACCTCCGTGATTCTCCTTGCCGGTGTCGCAAATGCTGCCGGCGAAGCTCAGCGCCGCTGGGAAAGAATGAATCAGATCCGTCAGGAAAAATTCGATCTCGTCCTGCCAGAAGTAATGCGCGAAAACGAAGTTGATATGTGGATTACAGTTAGCCGTGAAGGACATGATGATCCTTTAACCGAGGATTTCGGCAAGGGTTATGTTGGCTCATATGGCTACTACATATTTACCGATCGCGGCGACGAGAGAATAGAAAGAGCCGCACTCGGCATCGGTACAGCGCTCATTGAGGACAATGGCGCCTACGACATCATGACGGAGAGTTTTGATCTCAAAGAGTTTGTAGAAGAGCGCGACCCGCAGTCAATTGCATTAAACTTCGCTGAACATATCGGCGCCGCCGATGGGCTTAGCCATACTGATTATCAGAAACTGTCCAGCGACCTGGGAGAAAAGTACGCCGAGCGATTCGTCTCTGCTGAAAAACTCACCTCAGATTTTCGCTCACGACGTGTTGCATCCGAAATCGCTGCGTTCGCCTGGGCCGGCGAAATGTCACGCAACATCGCGGAACGTGCTTTTTCAAATGAAGTGATCACACCGGGCAAGACAACACTTGCCGATGTCGCCTGGTGGATGCGTGAACAACAATTCGAAAACAACCTTGGCACGTCATTTGGCATGCCATCGGTTTACATCACCGGACCTGACGGCTTCGTCGCGTTGTCGAATGACCACGTCATTCAACGTGGCGACTTCCTGGCAATCGACTGGGGCGTCGGTTATCTCAATTTTTACACTGACATGAAACGCCACGCCTATGTATTGAAGGAAGGGGAAACGCATCTTCCCGAGAGCATTCAGAAAGCTTTCGACAACGGTCGTGAAGTACGCAACATACTGAAAAATAACATAAAAGCGGGACGAACAGCAGGCGACACTTATGCCATCCTGAATCAGGAAATCAATGCTGCCGGCTTCAAAATAATGGAGACATTTAACTCACCGACCGATGATCCTGATATCGTCGACGTGATTATCGGTTGCCACTCCGTCGGCAATCTTGGCCACGGGACAGGACCGTCAATTGCCTGGTTTAATCCTGAGCGAATGACATACATGATTCAGCCGACCAATCTTTTTTCAATTGAGTTATTTGCCTATACGGCGATCCCCGAATGGGGTGGAAAAAAATTGCGCATTCCGCTCGAAGACGACGCAATCGTCACTGAGCGCGGAGTCGAGTGGTTATATCCGGTCAATCAACGGGTGCTTTTGATTCGTTAGCAAATTTTTTCATGCGGAGTTGATGAGTTGACAACAGTACTGAAACTCGAAGAGATCAAGCGCCTGATAGATGTCCCGCAGCTGATCCAGGAAATTGAAAACGGTTTCGTTCTCTACTCCGAAAATCGCGTGGTCGTACCACCGGTTGGGTTTTTACAT
Source organism: uncultured Woeseiaceae bacterium (assembly GCA_964403695.1). GTDB lineage: Bacteria > Pseudomonadota > Gammaproteobacteria > Steroidobacterales > Woeseiaceae > SZUA-117. The sequence continues at coordinate 23,790 of CAYOHF010000022.1, forward strand.
TTTGACCAACCGCCTGGTGATGTGCATATTAAATATGGCTTCGTAACCGGCGACGACTTCTATGTTCTCAAGATGGCGTCGGGATTCTACAAAAACCCGGATCTCGGTTTACCGGTTAGTGACGGGCTACTCCTGGTTTTCAGCCAACAGACCGGGCAACTCAAACTCATACTCCTGGATGAGTGCTGGCTCACGGATATGCGAACCGCAGCAGCCGGGGCGGTCGCCGCCAAGCACCTGGCCGCAGAAACAGTTCATCACATCGGAATCGTCGGCACCGGTGTACAGGCAAGAATGCAGCTCGAAATGTTGCGGGATGTAGTTGACTGTCAAAGCTGTCTGATTTGGGGCAGAGATGCGAACAAAGTGCAAAACATGATTGTGGAGCTCCAGGCAAGTGAAGCTATCCAGACCTGGGGACTGGAATTGAAAGCGGCAACGGACATTGACGAACTGGTGGCGCAATGCAACCTGATCGTCACTACGACTTCTGCAAAAGAGCCTTTGATACGTGCCGATCGGGTTCAAAAGGGAACGCATATCACCGCGATGGGCTCGGATGATTACGGCAAACAGGAACTGGAGGCCGCGTTACTGGCGAGGGCTGACCTGGTGATTGCGGACAGCATTGCACAATGTGTCGATCATGGTGAGTGCTGTCATGCGGTGAAGGAAAATATGCTCGAAGAGAGCGCTATTCTTGAATTGGGCAACGTGATCAAGAGCCCCGATACCGGGCGCACCAGCGAAGACCAGATAACGGTGGCAGACCTGACAGGAGTCGCGATCCAGGACATTCAGATCGCCAAAATGGTCAATCGTGTCCTGAACCCTGGAGATCAACCGTGACAGTTGAAAGCCAGGCCAAAATCGATGTACCGCGGTTGGTACTTGAGGCCCACGAGAGATGCCAGGACTACCTGTCGCCCACACCGCTTGAGTACTCTCTCTATTTAAGTGAAATAATCGAAGGCGATGTCTGGCTCAAGCTGGATTCGATGCAGAGAACCTCCTCCTTCAAGTTTCGCGGCGCGATTAACAAGATCCTGACGCTAACGGAAGAAGAGCTGGACAAAGGGGTGGTCTCGGCGTCTACCGGAAATTTCGCCCTGGCGGTTGCCGAGGCTATGCGAATTCGTCAGCGCCGCGCCACAATCTACGTGGCAAACGATATCGAAGCGTCGCGCCTGGAATTGCTACGAGCGCACGGCCTGGACCTGGTCGTTTTTGGCGAGCTCGCCTGGGATGCGGAAAAGGAAGCCCGGCGGGTCGCGGAAGACGAAGACAAGATCTATGTGTCACCTTACAACGATCCCATTGTGGTCGGTGGCCAGGGAACCTGTGGCTACGAAATCTCCAGGCAATTGCCGGATGTGGACGCGGCCTTTTTCGCCTGCGGGGCGGGAGGATTGCTGACGGGATCATCAGGCTGGTTGAAATCCCATAACCCCGCCATACAGACCTTTGGCGTCTCGCCGGAGAACTCGCCGGTAATGTATGAATCCATGCGCGCCAACGAAATGGTTGAGATGGAAACCTACACGACGCTGGCGGACACCTGTGCCGGTGGTGTAGATCTGGACAGCATCACGCTGGAACTGTGTCAGCGATACGTGGATGAGATCGTGTTGCTCACTGAGAAAGAAATCGAAGCATCCATCCGCCTTCTGTTTGAACAACATCGCCTGGTGGTCGAAGGTTCAGGAGCCCTCGGCGTTGGTGGCCTCCTGAAACGAAAAGAGCAATTCAAAGGAAAGAAAGTAGTCGCAGTAGTCTGTGGACGAAACGTCGATCTGGAAGTATTCAGGCGAATCATCAGTTGACGCGCATCCCGGCGCTCTGCTGAATTTGTGTCAGGATTTGGTTTCTCTGGAATTCCGGGGGCAGTTTAGTTTTATCTCACATCTCGTAAATACAAGGTGGGTAGACGAAAAGCAGAGAGGATACCGATTCTTTCATGATCTGCTCGGTAGTTGGATCAACATTAAATGCCGAGAGTTCTGGAAGCGACTCAACGGATTGACCCGTAATGATTTGATAAAAGATCAATGCAGTGAGAAGCACGCCGGTCTGGGACGCGTGATTGCCATCAGACTGATGAAGCACCAGGGATAGATCCCTGAATAGGACCTCATCCCAGACAAGGCCGACCGGTGCCACACAAGTATTTTCACGCGCAGCGATTCCTTTATGGAGATCCCACAGTGTCTGCCCCTCCCAGGTATTGTCTTTTCTGGGGTGTTCCGGAAACATTACTGGTGTCGCACCCAGCTCTTTGCTCCCTCTGATCCAGTATTCGGCAGCAGTGGTTGGGTAGGTCATGGTCCCCGTGCTCGAATATTTCTGGGCCTGCAATACCACGTGGGTCCAGCTCTCGCTTTCAAGTTTCTGCTCACTGACACCGTCATTGACCCGGTCGGCAAGGAAACCACTGCCCGGTGACAGCTGCACATCGACTGACTTGCCTGGTTCACCCAGGATCAGGAGCTGCTTCAGGGTTGCCAGTAACCCGGCCGCATGACTATTTCCCATGAGAAGCACTTTGTAAGCACTTGCATTCGTGTTATCTGCCAGCGGCACTGACGTCGTATAAGTAATCATACCGGTTGCGCCGGTTGGACCGCTGGCTCCGCCTGAACCCGATTCGTCCGGAAGGCCGTCACTCCCTCCCCCGCAACCTATAAGGAAGATTGCACCTGCGAGCATAAATAGCTTCTTCATAACAACAAAACAAACCTTCGAAGAAATCGAAAACAGAAAATTCAGGCAGATGCTATCCGTTATGTAATAGATTGTTTAGAAGATCAAAATTCTCGAAATGAGCTTCAATCGGTCCATACCCGCGCAACATCCAACGGCTTAGTCCATGGATCAGATCAAATGGTTCCATCAGAACGAAATTGCCGACGTTTTCAGCGTCCGCGTCGGATCGTTGGTCATTTATCGTTCGTCTACGACCCGAACTGCTTTGCCTTCCGAGCGTGGCACCTCGCCCGGGTTGCGGACCTGGATCGTCGCGCTAACACCGACGTAGTCCTTGATGTCTTTTTTCAACAGGTTTGCGATGCCATCAGCATCCGATGGCGCGGCATCAACAGATAACTCGACTGCTACGCTGATCACGTCCAGTTGTCCCTGTCGTGAAATATGAATCTGATAATGTGGCGACAATCCTGGTTGCCTTAGTACGCGTTCTTCAATCTGTGTTGGGAAAACGTTGACACCACGAATGATCAACATGTCGTCGCTACGCCCGGTAATTTTTTCCATGCGGCGCATCGTTCGCGCCGTTCCGGGCAGGAGCCGGGTGAGATCGCGGGTGCGGTAGCGAATGATCGGCAATGCTTCCTTGGTTAATGACGTGAACATGAGTTCACCGATTTCACCATCAGGCACAGGTGCGCCAGTTTCCGGATCGACAATTTCCGGATAGAAATGGTCTTCCCAGATAGTTGGCCCATCCTTTGTTTCTATGCATTCATTGGCAACGCCCGGGCCAATCACCTCGGACAATCCGTAAATGTCGACGGCGTCCAGACCACAGCGCCGCTCAAGCTCTTTGCGCATCGGCTCGCCCCATGGTTCGGCGCCGAATATGCCGACCTGAAGTGACGATGCAGCAGGATCGAGACCCTGTCTCGCGAACTCATCGGCAATATTCAACATGTATGAGGGCGTACACATGATGATGTCGGGCTCGAAATCCTGGATGAGTTGCACTTGTTTGGGCGTTTGCCCACCGGACATCGGTATCACGGTCGCCCCCAGTTTCTCTGCGCCGTAGTGGGCGCCGAGTCCACCAGTGAAAAGCCCGTAACCATATGCAATGTGAATCTTGTCGCTGCGCTCGCCGCCACTTGCACGAATGGAACGCGCCACAACATCGGCCCACATGTCGATATCATTCTTCGTGTATCCGACCACAGTCGGTTTTCCGGTTGTTCCACTGGATGCATGCACACGAACAACGTCTTCCTGCGGCACCGCGAACAATCCGAACGGGTAGCTTCGTCGCAAATCTTCTTTTGTTGTGCACGGGAACAACGACAGATCTTCAAGCGTCTTCAGGTCCCCTGGCTCAATCCCCGCTTTTTCACATTTTTTGCGATACGGCGCTACATTCTTGTAGGTATGTTGCAGCGTCCATTGCAAACGATCGAACTGCAGGCTGCGAAGCTCATCGATACTCGCTGTCTCAATTGGATCCAGTTCATTCGGGTCAGGAACTCGACGTACCACGGTGCTCTCCTGTTCATATTTCGCTCTGTTTACTGACTACCAGAGTCTCTTGTCGCCGCCGGACAGCTCAGTGGTTGTTGGCTGCGATTTGCGGCGCCAGGTATGGGGATTCTGCAGCTATCTGGTTAAGAATAATCCTGCGTGTCGCCTCCGGATCACTTTCCGGACGGGTACGCAGGCGCGAGACTTCAGCTTCTGAAAACGGTGTGAAATCTCGCGGCAATTGTGCGGCACTGTAGGTGGTGAGAAGCCAGTTAAGCAATTCAGCAATCTCATCATCAGGTAATGATGCCGTAGAGACACCGGGAACGCGAACCAGGAATTCACGCCCTTCCCTCGAGTGCAGAAAATACCCGGCGAAATCTTTCATGCGTGGGACTCTCCCGGAAAAACCGACAGCCTCCGGTAAGTGGCATCCCTGGCAGTGAATCATGTAATTAACCTGAGCCCGATGATCGTCCGCAACAGTTAATGGAGACAACAACAACGCCCCCAGCAAAAGAACAGCCCGGATCACTGTGGCCACTGGTCACCGTGTTGCTCGAGCATTTTCTCACGAAGTTTTCCGGCAACAGCCGGACTTTCGACGCTTGCTTTTGATTGTGCGCTACTGACTTCCTCAGCCGAGAACGCCGGGACGGAACTGGCCGTGTCTTCGTCGTCCGCAAGTTCGAAAACTGCGTAATTCAGTGCAGATGCGATTTCTTCGGCGGTCATCGCTCCATTGTTGCCCGCCATCACGCCGAAATACTGCATACCGCCTACTTCGATCGTACCCATCAAACCGAACGACACTGTGGTAATCAGGTAGTCACGACCACCGTCCAGGCCTGCTATGGCCGCCAGCCGGTTCCTCAACGGTGGAAATGCGCCGGGAACGCCAGCCCCGTCAGGAAGATGGCATGCAGAACAGGTGGCGAACGCATCGGCACTGTAAGTTTTTGCACTCGCAGGAGATTGTCCATCCTGCGCTCTCGCAAATTGATGGATCGTCGAGATCGACAGCCAGGCGATCAGTAATATGAGGCTAAAGATTCTCATTCGTCGATCGCTGTACCAATCACGATGGCTGTTGAACAGTGGTAGGCATTGCTTTGCGTTCCAAGGCACCAGTTCAGGTCATTCGATGCCCGCGGGTTGTAAACCGGGCGGTCGCCCTCGTTACGCTGGCAGAGGCAATTACCACACGATGATTTTCCACAGCAGTCATTGTAGGAAATAATGTAGTTAACGCCGTCGACCGGGTTTTCACAGGTACCAATCCAGGTGATTGGTGACATCTCCGTTCCAGGTGGACACGAATTGATAGAACCGCCACAGCAGCTGCACAAGAAACCATCAATCGCACAATAACGCCAGTAGTCGCAGCTGGTTCGATCGCCTTCCTCTTCAGGAAAAGTATTTGCCGCCTCCTGTCCCCGGGCTATGGGTAACAAGGGAATCGCTGCGGCACCGCCCACAACTGTACCGGCAAGCTTGCCAATAAATCCGCGCCGGGACGTTCTTTGTGCAATACCGCGCGTCGACTTTTCGGTCACGCCATCCAGCCATCCATTAAGCCATTTCATTCGTCTGAATCCTCGCAACCGTTATTGGGCGCCGTGCAATAGTAGCGGCGTCTCCTGACCAAAATTGCCAATGGTTCGCAGGTGTTCGCCATCGCCTGCATCATAGACGTCTATTTCCATGTTGACGTTTGTGACGACGAGCAACGGTTCGTCGTCTCGCGTGACCTCGATTGAAATTGCCGGCAATTGCAATTCGATGCGATTGATTCGACGCCGGGCATCGGTATCAAAGACCCAGACCTCTATGCCCGGATCTTTGTGCGAACCATCGTAGCTATCTTTGTGCATCAAGACATACAAGTGACCCATGGAATCACTTGCCGTCACCTGCAATCCGCCGGGCAACCAGCCGTCATCTTTGTCGCCTGCCAATGACCAGGGCTCCCCGGTTACTGCCGTTGACCCACTAAGATCTATCGGTACGACATTGCCACTAAAAGTCGGAAAATATCCGACACCGTCAATCAGGGCCGCTTTTTCGATCAAGGGGTCTTCATTGGCATCAAAAACCTTTTCGCTACGACTTGCTGAAACCTGTTGTCCGTTTTCATCGAGTGAAACACTCAGGATTGTGCCGTCCGCGCACAGTGAAGCGAACGAGCGTCCGCCCATTGGATAGACCAGTGAGCATCCCGGGATAGGAATTTCTGCAAGAAATTCGCGAGCGACAAGATCCACCACGGAGACAGATGTCGCAGGTGTAAAGTTATAGACGAGTGCCAGCTTTTCGTTATCCAGAAGTTGCAGGTTAAAATCCAACGGCATCTCGCTAGCCCGTTTGGGCGGAATAACAACTTCGCCCCTCGGCGCGAGCGTCCTTTTGTCGTAAATTGTCAGCACGTCGGTCCGTTCTCCCCGAGTACCGCGAGCGTGGAATGTCTCTACGACGTACATCTCGGGCCTGGTTTTCGCCTGATAGAATTGAGCGATAAACGAAGCGTTGAACATTCCCTTGTAACGGTCGGCCGGATCATCCGAGTCAGCATCCAGGACTATGATTTTGCCGTCGTTCATATGAAAGAACGACGCGTCCTGGGCAATAATCCAGTGCGCCGGGTAGGTTTCCGGGAGTGTCTCGATGACGCCTATCTGTTCCGGCTGAATTTCACTGAACGCCGTTACGGAGTATAGGAAAAGAACAAGCAATAGTTTTTTCATGGCGTCACGCTACGTTATTGATGACTTGCGTCGCAGTATATGCCGAACATTTGCCCTGTCTATGGCGATTTCATATTCAGGCAGTAATCAGTTTATCCTCTCCCACTAGGCCGGACTATTGCCTTTATGCAGACCGAGCTCTTCACTCAACTTGTCCCGCATAACGAATTTCTTAATTTTTCCGGTGACAGTCATTGGAAACTCGTCAACAAGCCGAACGTAATGCGGAATCTTGTAATGTGCGATTTGTCCGTCACAGAATTCACGGACGCTGTCTTCTGTAATTTCCATACCAACTTTGGGCACTATCCAGACAGCAACCTGCTCACCAAATTTCTTGTCGGGCACACCAAAGACTGAGGCATCCTGCACACCAGGATGACGTAACAAATACTCCTCGATTTCGCGCGGATAGACGTTTTCACCGCCACGAATAATCATGTCTTTGACCCGACCGACGATATCGCAATAGCCATCGTCGTCCATAACCGCCAGGTCACCCGTGTGCATCCACCCCGCTCGATCAATTGATTCTGCGGTCAACTCATCGTCGCCCCAGTAACCGAGCATTACAGAGTAGCCACGCGTGCAAAGCTCCCCTTGCTGGCCCTTTTCAACGACCTTGCCCTCTTCATCGACCAATTTTACCTGAACATGCGGATGAACACGGCCAACCGTCGCCACACGCTTGTCCACGGGGTCTCCCACGCCGGTCTGAAAACTCACCGGACTGGTCTCCGTCATTCCATAAGCTATTGTCACGTCAGACATGTGCATGTCCTGCATTACGCTTTCCATGGTTGTGCGTGGACAGGTCGCGCCGGCCATGATGCCGGTACGTAATGAGCTTAAGTCATAGTTGGCGAACGCGGGGTGCGCCAATTCAGCGATGAACATTGTTGGCACACCATACAGAGCCGTACAACGCTCGGCCTGAACGACCGATAAAACATTCTCAGGCTCAAACGCCTCGTCCGGAAAAACCATCGTTGAGCCGTGCGTCAAACAACCCAGGACGCCCATGACCATGCCGAAACAGTGGTACAGCGGCACGGGAATACAAAGTCGGTCCTTCTCCGTGAACTGCATCGTCTCGGCGACAAAATAGCCGTTATTGAGAATATTGCAGTGAGTCAGTGTCGCGCCTTTGGGAAAGCCGGTCGTGCCACTGGTGAACTGAATATTGATGGGGTCATCTGGTTGGAGTTCTGCAGCAAGCTGCCCGAGCGCGCGAATGACATCTTCGTTTATCGGTTTTTCGAATTCGGAGAAACAAAACATGCCCGGCACATCGTCCTGCCCAAGGTGAATAATGTTCCGCAATGCAGGAATTTTCGCCGCTTGAAGCTCACCTGCTTTGCTTGCATTAATTTCAGGTGCCAACTCACCAAGCATGCCGAGATAGTCACTGCTCTTGAAACTATCGGCGACAACGAGCGTGTTGCAGGACACCTTGTTCAGAACGTATTCGAGCTCGGATAAGCGGTACGCCGGATTAATGGTAACGAGCACGGCACCGATTCTTGCGCACGCTAACTGGGTCAGCACCCACTCGGCATTGTTCGGCGACCAGATGCCGACCCGGTCACCTTTCACGATATCCAAAGCGTGTAAATTGCCGGCGACATTGTTGACGGCCTGCTCAAGTTGGGCGTAAGTTAATCGAATATTCTGCTGACAATCGACAAGGGCTTCGTTGTTTGGATGCGCGCGCGCAGTGTCTTCCAGAGCTTGCCCTATGGTCTTATACAAGAGCGGTTCAGAGGCTAAACCACAGACATAACTGCTTGAATTCATCAAAAATCCTTTGCTAAGCTCCGCCACCCACAACTTGCATGTATGCATTCGATCGGAAATTACCATGCATTGAGAACCACGTTTTTGTCAACATGAGCGGTCGAACGCGGCACAATTGGGTTCACTGAAAAGCGCAAGTACGGAACACGAAAAAGCTGACGACAGATCAGGATCACAATAAAGAGGCTCAGGTATGTCAATAAATATGACGGATTACGAACAAACTGTTCGGGACTTCTCTCATAACATCCCGACAAAATTCAATTTCGCCCGGGATGTGATCGATTCATGGGCCGAATCCCGGGCAGATGCTATTCAGTGGTTGGGATTGGGGACTGATCAGCCAACCGTCGTCAGCTATAAACAATTAGCCGATACGTCCAAGCGACTAGCAGCCGGACTGCAGAAAAACGGCGTAAAACCAGGCGATACCGTTATTGTGATGCTCGGTAGAAAACTGCAATGGTGGGAAACGGTAACTGCCTGCCTGCGCATGGGCGCGGTTATTTCCCCGGCGACGCCACAATTATCCAGCGGGGATCTGCAATACCGTATTCAGGAAGCGGGTGTGTCCTGCGTTATTACTGACGAGGCTAACAAGGCAAAAATTGATGCTGTTAGCGATTGCCCGGGACTGAAACTGAAAGTTCTCGTCGACGGTTCCGGCGCTGGGTGGCAGGTTTATTCGGACTTGCTGGAAAGCGATGCCGATGGAACAGAGACAATTGACACGGACGCCGATGCAGAGGCGTTTTGTTTTTTCACATCCGGAACCACCGGCAAGCCAAAGATGACCATTCACACACAGGCATCCAATGGCATAGCCCATACAACGACCGGGAAATACTGGCTGGATCAACAGCCCGGCGACCTGCACTGGAACATCAGCGACACAGGATGGGCGAAAGCGGCCTGGAGCAGCTATTTTGGTCCGTTTATTTGCGGCTCGTGCATATTTGTTGACGAAGCAGACTTCAATCCCGCACGCACTCTGCAGCTTCTGGCTCGCCTGCCAATTACAACCATGTGCGGGGCACCGACGATCTACCGCATGCTGGTGCAGGAAGATCTTTCCCAATACGATCTTTCATTGTTGCGGCATTGTGTCGCTGCCGGTGAACCGTTGAATCCGGAAGTCATAGAGAACTGGCGATCTGCGACCGGCGTTACGGTGCTCGATGGCTACGGACAAACAGAGACAGTTTTACTGTGCGGCAATTTCCAATGCATGGAGGCAAAGCTTGGCTCGATGGGCAAGCCGGCGCCCAGCATTAACCTGGCGATTATTGATGACCAGGGCAATGAAGTACCGCCCAACCAGGAAGGGGATATCGCACTCAGGGTGAAGCCGAACAGACCGCTGGGGTTGTTCAAGGAATATAGAAATGCTGCAGAGTTAACGTCGGCTACGTTTCGCGGGGACTGGTATATCACCGGCGATCGGGCCTTCATCGACGAGGATGGGTATTTCTGGTTTGTCGGTCGTGCTGACGACGTCATCTTGTCCGCCGGGTATCGCATTGGGCCTTTTGAGGTCGAGAGTGCGTTACTCGAGCATGCTGCTGTCATGGAATCGGCTGTCATATCAAGCCCCGACGAAACCCGCGGAGAAATTGTCATGGCGCTCATCGTATTGGCAGAGGGCTGCGAGGGAAACGATGCGTTAAAGCATGAGCTGCAGAATCACGTTAAGTCTGTGACCGCACCGTATAAATATCCTCGCCGGATCGAATTCGTCAGCGCGTTGCCAAAAACGGTGAGCGGCAAAATCAGGCGAAAAGAATTACGCGATAAGGAATGGGCAGCAGCGGGCTGACGCTGGATTCGCCCGCTGGGCGGGCTCCTACATTGCTAATTAGTACTGTAGGAGCCCGCCCAGCGGGCGATGGTCAATCGAAGGCACAATCCTCGCCTTTACGTAACCTTTTCAGGCTCGACTTACCACTGTCGTATCTATAGGTGTACAGATTTTCGCCATCTTTATTCAGGCAATGAACTTTAACTTCCCGCCGTTGCGGGTGTTTCTGGCCGATAACATCGACAACGTCACCGACACTTAGCGACTCTTTATCAAATCCAAATCGTCGATTTCGAGCGGGCGGGGCAAGCAAAAGATTCCACTCCTGATCGTCACCATCGACGACGACCAGCCTGTCGTGCGGATTGCCAAGCTTGAGGACAGTGATTGTTACACTGATTTCAATCTTTTCCGTGTATCCGCCCCAGCCATGATGAGCGAATGCAGATGACAACAAGAGCAGGCCACTGAAGGCACTCGCGACCAGGATGGATGTGCGCATATCTATCTCTCGATGTTAATCGTTACTGTTGCCGGTCCTTCATCCACCAGACCATAATACTCAAGCCGAAACTGATCACTTTCGTAGGCCGGCCCTCTTGGAGAGTTTTCGTGCAACTGCCGAATGATGCCGATGTTTCCCAATGAGAGTATCTGGCCTGGTATTAGTTCCTTACCAGACTCGTGCAGCTGATCACGCAACCAGCGTACAACCGCCATAGGCTCGTACCACCCCTGCACCGCACCCGACTCGATCTCAACATCATTTTCATCGAATACGGCGAAAGTGAACGTGTTGATCCTGTGAAGCCACTCCTCTGTCGGCTCCAGGAGAACAGGTTCGCCAACGAAGCTCATGCGACTCCCCATGTTGGCGACGATGGTCCCGGTAATGCTGCGGGTATCCGGCTCATAGTAGGGATCCGGAATCTCGGCAAACGGGATGATGGCGTCCAGCGCGGCAAGAATCTCCAGATCTGTTTTCGCATCGTTTATAGAGGAGTCGCCAACGCGAAACGCGAAATCCGCCTCGAGGAAACCGCGCCTGAATTCCGAAAGCTTCACCGCAGTGCCGCTTGGACGGAACATCCCCTCCAGCATGACGCCCCTGATCCCCTCCGGCGGAAACACCGGAAAACCGGGGCCCGAGTCATGTCCGCCGGTCTTGTAGCCAACTACGCCACCAAGTGCGGGCTCCATGATCTCCACGATCTCATCCTGCCACCGATAGGCTTCAGCCAGATCCATCTCATGGTCAAATCCCTGCATCTCCCGGTAGTTGAGAAAATCGTCAGCCATTTGCGTGAGTTCTGTACGGATATCCACGCTACCACTTTCTGCTGAGCTACCGAGACCAGGCAAAAGGCAAGCGACCATTACGCTCGCAAAAACTATTCGCATACTGTTCATTTCTGAGGCTATTCCTGTGATATTTTGCGAGCTGAATTGTAGTTTATCCCAAGAACAGCGCTGCGTATTTTGCTGCCGCTTGTGGAAATGAAGAGTCGATGAGCAATAGTCACAGATCACCCCCGTTTTCCGCCTTAACCCAAGGTTATTCCGGCCCACGATCCAATGCGTGGGATATTACCGACAGGGCGACCCACATGGACCGCGATGGCGCGGATATCATCCACCTCGGTGTAGGCGACCCGGATTTTGATACACCTGCGGGCATCATCGATACGGCAGTAACCTCATTGAAGAGCGGCCGCACGCATTACTCGCCAATTCCAGGAGAATTGGAGCTCTGCAACGCTGTCGCCGAAGCTTGCTCAGATCAATACGGAACTAATATCGAAGCCGCACAGGTCTGCATCTATCCAGGCGCTCAATGCGCTTTGTTCGCCACCATGCTCTGCCTGGCAGGCCCGGGCGACGAAGTTATTCTTTTGGAGCCGTTTTATGCAACCTACGAAGGTGTCGCACAGGCCGGCGGCGCATCGGTGGTTTCGGTGCCGCTATCACCGGATGATGATTTCAACCTTGATATCAATCGTATTACCGATGCCGTCACGGACAAGACCCGTGTAATTCTTATGAACTCTCCGGGCAATCCATCCGGCGCCGTATTCGATAAGAAAAGTATTGCCTCCCTCGCCCAACTTTGTCGAGAAAAAAATATCTGGCTGGTTTCCGACGAGGTGTACAGCCAGCTAATTTTCGACGTTGAACATTATTCACCGCTAAGCATTCCGGAAATGCAGGACAACGTCGTCGTCATAAGCAGCGTATCAAAAACCTATGCCATGACAGGTTGGCGACTCGGATGGACGATTGCACCGCCGGAACTGGTTGCTCATCTGACCAACCTCTCGCAGTGCCTGCTTTTCGGTGTATCCCAGTTCACGCAGGATGCAGTTGTTTATGCATTACGCAATGAGCATCAGCAGGTCACCACGTTCTGCGAAAGTTTCCAACAAAGACGCGATATATTCTGCGACGCTCTCGAAAAAATCGAAGGCCTGACCGTCCACCGCCCAAAAGGCGGCATGTTCACCATGGTAGATGTCTCGGCACTCGGCTATGACGGCGAACAATTTGCTAACGAGCTACTCGATGACTGCGGCGTAGCAGTAGTACCCGGCTTCGCTTTTGGCGATTCCGTCAGAAATTGCGTGCGCATCGGCTACCTGTGCGATGAGAAATTACTGATGGAAGCCGCCGAACGTATCGAAAAATTCGCCACACGCCGACTCGCAGAACTACGGCAATGACCAATACAAACAAAAGTCCCTTTCAGGGGCTTTTTAAAATAATCGGTGATGGGTGGAATTGAACCGAGTAAACAAAACAATTTCGTTTACAGACCACACCCCTGATCGCCAAATGTAGGATACCCCCGAACTAAATCAAAACCACTAATCTATCGGGGAAGCCACACCACACATTTCTGGCACCATCGTGGCACTCCACCCATCACCACCACCCACAAAAAAAGGCCCCTTTTCGGGGGCCCTTTTTTGTGGGTGGTGGTGATGGGTACTATCGCAGTTACGCCGTAACCAGCTGATACACAAATGATTTCATTCTGCCCTGAATTTGAGTGGCCCCTGGCGTTGCCCCCGCGTTTTTGTTGCCCGAAATTTCACCTAATTCGATTGTAAAACACACAATCGACAAACCGCTTTTGCCCAAAAACTCATTCAAAGATTGGTCGACTTTTCCGATATCGTCCCACCAGTTTGCGCATATTCTATCGAATCTCCTTGGCAATTACTGGATGAGATAATGTCGGCAACAAGAGTATGGCGATTACCTGAAGTTATGACACAAACCGGACTTTCCCGCTCGACCATTTACGATATGATCGGCAAAGGCGAGTTTCCCCGTCAGTTTAATCTGGGACCTCGAGCAGTTGGCTGGTCATCCAAAGACGTGTTGGCCTGGGTTGATTCAAAGATATGCGAACGGCGAACAAGCGATCTAGGCTCCAATTGAGATTGCCTATCGTTAATCGCGAAACAGCATCCCTAATTGCCCGGTTCGTAGTTAGATCACTGAACTGTAAGTTATTGTAATCATTGAATAGTCGTTGGGGCGCCCGTTGCATGAATTGCCCTATCGTGCACAACGGTGCAGCATTCATTTCCGCAATACTCCCGCAACACTCCGCGAGCATCACATTCACCAACTGATTTGTCAGACCAACCACCTGACGTAGTCCATCGATGATTAGCAACCAGCCCGAAATTTACTAGCTAAATGTGCAGAAACTGACCGCTACGAAAACAGTAGCAAACTGTCCGCTTTTCTCAATAGCGGACGTTCAGACTGGTAGATTCCGGCTGTTTTGAGTGGCCGCTTTCGGCCATAAGCGGTCATCGCGTTGATATCTTCAGCTGCTCGATTTTCGCCTTGTCCGATTCCTTGCCAACTCGTTCGATCTCAGCATCTACCCAATCGGGCAGTGTAAACGCGGGATCGTTGGGCGGAGGCTTGTTTACTTCCCACCAGGCTTGCGCGAAGCGATTGCCAAAGTATCTTGAGACGTATGCTCCAATCAACGCATCGCATTCATCGTAAATGCCTCGGTACACGTAGTGGCATTCTCTAAGAAACAGTCCGGTAATCGTGTGGTAGAAGGAACTTAGCCTGATAGCTTCTTCTGTCGAAAGTTCGTCTGACCCGTCGAGAACCTTCGCGTAGATTGTGGCAAGCTCCGAATTGCTCATACTCAAGTCAACGGCTGATGACAATTCGAATGAATGCGACGTGAGCGAAGTTCTAGCTATGAGTTCGTCTTGTCGAAGTTGATATCCAACAAAAATCAGGGAAGCGACGATTGCCGCAACACCAGAAACTTCCGCAATATCTTTCCAACTTGTAGTTTTCAAGTAAATTCCAATCGGGTCTTGACCGGCCGCTTCACGCCCTGAGTCACTCAGTCAAGCAGCTTCTGCCATTTTG